>CAWUOE010000246.1:0-5581 GCA_963923355.1 uncultured Gemmataceae bacterium
AGGCAAACCAGATACTGGCTGTCGCAAAAAGATTCTCCAAAAGTGGCCAGCACAAACAGGCCAAGGAAATCTTGTCTGGGGTGCCCTCTGACCTTGTGGACGACAGGATTTCGGAGGATGTGCGCTCCATAGCGGTAGAAGCGGATGCCGCCTTGGAACGGGAGGTCCGGGCAAAAAATTTATTGAACAAGGTCGCAACGGCCTTGGCCAAGGATGATCCGTTGGTCAAGCCCATGGAGTCCGTGATTGCCGAATTCCATTTGGAGGGGCTTGAACGTCTGGAAGGATTCATGGGCCAGGTGGATTCGCTCTCTGGCCCGGAAAAAGTCGAATCCGACCTGGAAAAAAACAGGAAGATGGCTGCTTTGGCCATCACCGGGTGGATGTTGGGCAAGGCCTCGGCCGAGGACAGGCCTGTTCGGGCTGCCGAGGTTGGACAGTTGCGCAACAAATTAATGGAGGTGCTGCGCCTGCCCACCAGAACTGGCAGGGAGAAATTTGTCGAAGGCGAATGGAAGGCTCGTTCATCGGGAGTGGACGACCTTTACCTGTTGATCCCCAATCTTCCACCAATTCTCGAGGAAAGCACGCAGCCTACATCATTGACAAAGGAAATAGTTCCGGAGTCCGGCGGAAGGGGTGAGGCCAGGTATCATGTCGCCCTGCCTCCCGGTTACCACCCTGGGCGGAAATGGCCTGTTCTGGTCGTCTTGCACGGATCAGGGGAAAAGCCTGAGGATCATCTGAAAAAATGGTCCAAACTGGCTGCTGAAGAAGGATATGTCGTGGTGGCTCCCCACTGGGAATTGGGCGGGCCAAAATCGGGATACGCCTACAGCCCGAATGAGCACGAAGCGGTTTTGGGGGCTATCCGGAGTGCCAAGTTCCGTTTCAGGCTCGATGATGACAGGGTTTTTCTGTTTGGCCTGGATGGAGGTGCCAATGCCGCTTTTGACGTCGGCCTTTCCCATCCAGATTGGTTTGCCGGGGTGATACCAATGTCAGGGGGGCCTTTCTACTTTCCCATGACGTACTGGCGCAACGCCCAGCAAGTACCTTTTTACGTTTGCAATGGGGATTACGCCGGCGACCTAAATCTGAAGAACCGGGAGATATTCACAAGCTGGGCCAGCAGGTCCTTCCCCATGATTTGGACACAGTACAAGGGCAGGGGCGTGGAATGGTTTGCAGGGGAAGTGCCCCAGATTTTCGATTGGATGCGCCCCAAACGACGCCAATACAGCCTGGCAGGATTGGGGAATGGCGGTGGGCTAGGCGTGTTGGGAAATGATTACCGCACGTTACGCCCAACCGACGATCGTTTCTATTGGATAGGTTTTGGAGACACGATCAAATCCACCCAAATGACTGGCAGTCAGTGGAATCCTTCGGTTCAGCCGGCGACTATCGCCGCCTGGGTGGACAAGGGGGCCAACAAAATCAATGTCAGAACCAGCGGCGTCACAGAGGTTGTCGTGCGGCTGGTGAGGAATAGTGCGGGGGAAAGTGTGGTGAGATTGGATCGCCCAGTTTCCATCCAGCACAAGGTGAACACTGTCTGGAGCCAAAAAAATCTCCAGCCCGATATCCTGACAATGCTGGAAGAGATAGCGACCCGGGGTGAGCGAGAAATCTTGGTTTTGAAGGAAATTCGATTCAAGCCTAGCTGAGAAAAGAAGGGCGGGCTTGTCGACCCGCCCTCATGGCCAATCTTGACCAAACCGGTCAGGCCCGTGAGGCCTTGATGATTTTCACGTCGGCCAAGGGTACATCCCCGTGGCCTGATTTGTTGCCGGTGGGTACTACCTTAATGGCGTCCAGAACGTCCAGCCCTTGGGTTACTTTCCCAAAGACGCAGTAGCCATGCCCGTCTGCCGCCTGACTTTTGTCCAGAAAGAGGTTGTCTTTCACGTTGATGAAAAACTGGCTCGAAGCTGAATGAGGTGCGGGTGTCCTGGCCATGGCAATGGTGCCGCGTAAGTTGCTGAGACCATTTGCCGATTCATTTTGAATGGAATCCTTGGTGGACTTTTGCTTCATGCCAGGTAAGAAACCGCCTCCCTGGATCATGAAGTTGGGAATGACCCGGTGAAAAATGGTTCCGTCATAAAATCCCTCGTCTACGTAAGCCAAGAAATTGGCCACTGTTTTCGGGGCTTTTGCAGAATCCAATTCCAGCTCAATTTTCCCAAGCGTGGTTTCCAGCATCACTTTGTCAGACATGTCTTTCCCTCAGGGTTCGAATGATCATTCATGCGGTGGATTATTTTGAAACCTTGGCGCTTTTGATGATGAGGTCCTCTTCCGGAACATCGCCGTGGGGGCCGGAACGACCGGTTTTTACCGTTTTCATCTTGTCTACGACTTCCATTCCCTCGATTACTTTGCCGAAAACACAGTAACCAACCCCGTCACGGGATTTGGCGCGATCCAGGAAACCATTGTCCACGACGTTGATGAAAAACTGGCTGGAGGCAGAATCGGGTTCGCTGGTTCTGGCCATGGCTAAAGTTCCCCTCTTGTTCTCTAGGCCGTTTTTAGATTCGTTTACGATTGGCGCTTTTGTTTTCCTTTCCTTCATACCGGGCTCGAAACCGCCCCCTTGAATCATAAAATTGGGAATAACACGGTGGAAAATAAGTCCGTCGTAATGCTTGGCCTCGACGTAATCGATGAAGTTTTTAACAGTAACAGGTGATTTCTCGGGATATAGCTCTATTTTGATATTGCCCATGGAGGTTTCCAGGGTAACCACTGGATTGGCAGCTTGTGTTGCCGTGATCTGGCCAAACAAGGCGATGGATAAAACCAAGCAGGCTGCAACTGGTTTTGGCAATCTGGATAACATCTCGCACACTCCTATTTGATGCGGTTTCGATCATTGGACCTAATGGATGATCGCAAGGGAGGGAGGGGGAATCAACCTGTTTAATTCGTGGGAAAAAACCAAGTGTTTGGGCGTTTGGCTACTATAAAGTCTAGGCGTGAAAAGTCGTTCGGGAAGGTTGAATAATGGTGAAAAACCTCGAACTTGCTCTGGTGGTTGGGCCAAACAGTTCAGTGGGAACCGGAAAGCGGTTGCCGGCTTGGCTTAAGCGTCCCCTTCCTGTGGGTAACGAGGGTTTTTTTACCGAGAATTTGGTCAGTGATTTTCGGTTGGTGACAGTCTGTGAAAGTGCCCGTTGTCCCAATCGCCCGGAGTGTTATGCCCAGCGAACAGCAACTTTCATGGTCCTCGGGGATCAGTGCACACGTCCTTGCGGTTTTTGTTCAGTTCCCAAGGGCTTGCCCGAACCCGTTGAATCCGATGAGCCGGAACGCCTGGCAGAGGCGGCTTACCGCTTGGGACTGAAGCACGTTGTGATAACTTCCGTGACCCGGGATGACTTGGCCGACGGGGGGGCTGGCCATTTCCAGGCTTGCATTCTCACCGTCAGGGAAAAAACGGGGGCTGCAATTGAGGTGCTGACGCCGGACTTCCAGGGAGACCTGGCCGCGGTGGAAACTGTCATGTGCGCCAAGCCCGAGGTGTTCAACCACAACATGGAGACGGTGCCCCGTTTGTATCGACGGGCTCGGGGTCGGGCCGAATACCTGCGCAGCTTGAGAGTCCTGCGTCATGCCAAGGATTGCCAGCCAAACACGCTCACCAAGAGTGGGCTAATGGTTGGATTGGGGGAAACGAATGACGAACTGTTGGAGGTGTTTGCCGACCTGCGGGAATCCCGATGTGACATGCTGACAATAGGTCAGTATTTGACCCCCACCCCGAACAACATCCCAGTGGATCGATTTGTCCGACCAGAAGAATTCGAAACGCTGAAAGAAATTGCGGAAAAGATGGGTTTCCTGCACGTTTCCTCCGGCCCGTTTGTCCGGTCGAGTTACCATGCAGGCGAAACCGTGGATGCCCTTTTGGAAAAAGCCCGGACCAGCCGCTTGGAAAAAACCGCAACTTCATTCGCCAAACAGGCAGTGCAAGGGCTCTCCGAAAAATGACATTGCCTCTCTCACCTTTGTTTGTCTGCCTGGATGGTTTGGATGGTACTGGTAAATCCACACAGTGTGAGATGCTGGTTAATTGGTTGAAATTATTGGGCAGAAAAGTTGTTTTCTCGAGGGATCCGGGATCCACTGACCTGGGGATTCAGGTTCGTGATCTTTTGCTCGGCCACAAGGGGACCATGAGTCGGGAATGTGAGATGTCCCTTTTTTTTGCCGCACGGGCACAAATGATAGAAGAATTGATCAAACCTGCCCTGGCTCGAGGTGAGGATGTTGTTTTGGACCGGTACCTCTTATCCACAATCGCTTATCAAGGGTATGGGGCAGGCCTGAATGTTGATCGGATGTGGCAGGCAGGGCGATTTGCAGCCGGTGACCTGTTCCCGAATCTGGTTTTGGTGCTGGATCTTCCCGTGGAAACCGCCCTGACTCGTTTGAAAGGGCGTCCAGACCGGATGGAGTCACGTGGGGTCGAATATTTTCGAAAGGTTCGAAACGGTTTTTTGCTGGAGGCTCAGAAAAACAACGGCTTCATTCGTGTGATTCCCGCCGAAGGTGATCCCATGGAAATTCACCAAAAGATTCAGGGCGAAATCAAACAAGTTTTTGCTGCCTGATCGATTAACTCCTGATTTGTTTCTCAGGTAAGGATTGCATGGAAGATTTAGGGGTTGGGCTTGTTGGTCATTCTCGCCCCATCAAAGTGGTTCGATCCGCTTTGCAGCGTGGCCGGCTGGGGCAGACCAGTTTGCTGGTTGGTCCCTCAGGAATCGGGCGTGCTTTGTTTGCTCGAGGGATTGCCAGATATCTGCTCTGCCACCGTCAGGATTCGGCTGGCAAGCTGGCCGGTTGCGGGAGTTGCCGTTCTTGTGAATTGTTAGATTCCGGCACTCATCCAGATTTTCGGCTTTTCAAGAAATCTGACGAAGACCAGGAATTTAAGATGGCCCTCATGGCAGAGGTCATCGAATGGTTTAGTTTGAGGCCATCTTTGGGCGACCGTAAGGTGACCGTGATTGAGGATGCCGACTATCTGAATGAGGAATCAGCCAATAGTTTTTTGAAGGCATCCGAGGAGCCCCCCGTCGGCATGTGGGTGGCCATGCTCAGTGAAAACCCCGAGAGGTTGCCTCCCACCATTCGATCACGATGTCAGACCCTCCAATTCAACCGCTTATCTGATCAGGAAACCCTGCAGGTTTTGGAATCCAAAGGTGGGGTTGATTCCAGTAAGGCAATCGATCTGGTCAGGCACTCGGGCGGGGTGCCGGGAAGGGCCCTGGACCTGGCTGAACCGGGAGTTTGGGCCTTGTGGAACAGTTTGGTCTCACAGTTGGTTCCCGGAAGATTCAATTGCTGTTCCTGGGCCGATGAATGGAAGAACTGGGTGGAAAACGCAGGTCCCACAGGAGCAACCCAAAGGCCAGCGGCTCGTAAGATTTTGTTTTTAATGGCTAGCCTTATTTCAGATGTGATCCGCCAAGGCATGGGAATCGCAGTTTCCGGGAAAGGAAAATTAGGAGAAATAATTGTCTTACTTGCCTCCAAAATGAGCGAGGACCTTCTCAGAAGGTGG
>CAWUOE010000247.1:0-5566 GCA_963923355.1 uncultured Gemmataceae bacterium
TCGGGGTGTGGGGCGCATAGTGTGCCATCAACAAGAAAAACGGTTTTTCACCGGCTTGATCGATCACCCGTAGCGCCTCGTCCGTGAGCCGATC
The DNA here is from genome assembly GCA_963923355.1 of uncultured Gemmataceae bacterium. Classification (GTDB taxonomy): domain Bacteria; phylum Planctomycetota; class Planctomycetia; order Gemmatales; family Gemmataceae; genus UBA6894. The sequence goes on from CAWUOE010000247.1 coordinate 95, forward strand.
TGTGAGGTACTCCCCCTTGGGTGGATTGGGCAACCCCGGTACGTAGCGGGGTTCGCGGCTTTGGCCGAATGGCCCCTTGTAAGGTGCGAAAAAGGTGGTGGGAGCCCCCCAGTGGTTACCGCCGATATTCGTATCGAACCCATGGTTTTCAGGGAAATGGTCTGCATCTCCCAGGTGCCATTTGCCCACCAGGGCGGTGGTGTATCCTTTTGACTTGAGTCGATCGGCCAGGGTGGGGATCGAGAATGGCAGGTCCTCGGTCGCTTTGGGTGGAAGCATTTTCCGATTGGCTGGCGGAGTGGAGGCGCCTTCCCGCCAGATGGTCATGCCGAGCCGGGCAGGGTGCAAACCCGTGAGCAAGGCACACCGCGTGGGGCTGCAGACCGGTGCAGCCGAGTAGGCCCGGGTGAATCGGACGCCTTCCGCGGCCATCCGATTGATATGGGGAGTCTCGTGAAGGTCGGCCCCGTAGCACGGGAGGTCGGCCCATCCGAGGTCATCGGCCAGCACCACGATGATGTTGGGGTGGCGTTCCGCACCCAACCCTGACAACACGAGGCCCAAGCCCACCAGTAGGGCGGTTGTGTTCATGGAAACCCTCTCCAGCCCGTCCGGTTCAGGGTATAGTCTATCCTGAATCCTAATGACTTTCGGGTTTCGATTGAGGGGTCCCTGTCATGCGGTTTCTGACAGCAACTGCCGCTTTCGCCTGCCTCGTTTGTGCGACGTCCCATCCGGCCGCGCAGGAGGCGGCATTTGAATCCTTGTTCAATGGCAAGGATCTAACCGGGTGGAAAGGGGCCACAGACTCCTACGAGGTGCGGGATGGAGTCCTTGCCTGCAAGAAGGGAAAAAGCGGCGTGCTCTACACCGGCAAAACGGTGAAGGACTGTGTGATACGGGTGGTGTACAAGCTACCCGCAGGCGGCAACAACGGCATCGCGGTGCATTATCCGGGGCGCGGCACAGGGTCGCTGGATGGCATGTGCGAGATCCAATTGCTGGATGACACGCATGCCAAATACTCGAAGCTGGACCCGAGGCAGGCAAACGGCTCAGCCTATGGGCTGATCGCCGCCAAAAAGGGTCACCTGAAACCAGTCGGGGAATGGAACACCATGGAAATAGTGGTGAAGGGGCACACCCTGGCGGTGACCGTGAATGGCGCCCAGGTCATGGCGGGGGATGTGAGCCAGGTGGAAAAGAAAATGCGCAAGGACCCTCACCCCGGGCTGCTGCGGACCGAGGGGCATATCGGCCTGTGCGGCCACCGGGACCCGGTTGAGTTCAAATCCATCGAAGTTCGACTGCTCCCCTGATTTTTGATTATTCAGGCACTGTCAACAATTCTTGAACATGGCAAACCTTTTGAAAAAGTCGCTACTGATTCTCGACACTGGCAACCCCCACCTGTGCGGGCAAGCCGCTGACAAGTTCAACTCCATCGCCCTGATGATGGGACTTCCGTGGGAGGCGTCTGTCCGTTCGATCGCCATGGCGACCACGGAACACCTGCTGGCGGCCGGGAAACTGGTGGCCTTGAACCAGACCTGTGATCAACCGGCCTGTGAGGATCGGTTTGGGGAAACGGCCCAGCAGATCGAGTATTGGCGGATCGGCCCCGGGGATCAGGGCCTGATCGACCAGCAGGTGATGGACCTGGTTGCCCGCCTGTTGGGGGGCGGTGCCAAGCCTGGTGGTGACAAGAAAAAAACCGGAGTCCCGGAGGCGGCCAAGCCAGCGGCACCCAAGCCGGTGGTTCTGAAGGTGGGGCGGGAAACCGCCGGGAGGCATGGCAAAGGCGTGACCACCATCTTTGACACCCCCCTCACGGAGGAGGCCCTGAAGGAGCTTGGGGCCAAATTAAAAAGCCGGTGCGGAACTGGCGGGACCGTGAAGGACGGAAGGATTGAGATCCAGGGGGACAACCGGGAGCGGGTGATCGCTGAATTGACCAAGCTGGGATACCAGGTCAAGCGTGTGGGCGGTTAGCCCCGCTGGCGGTTTCTTCTGCCTCTTCCAGATGGAAGCGGTGGAGGATGCGATGGTAGAAGGGGGCCAGCAGGATGGCCATCAGCGTGAGGTAGACCACGCCACAATAGAGCGCGTATAGCGTGGAAAACAACTTGCCTGCATCGGTGTGGATCTCAATCACGGGGCCCATGCCCGCGAGTATCATCGCGGCATTGTGCAAGCCATCGATCCACGGGCAGGGGGCCAGATTTGCGTAGCCCACCGTGCCCATAATAAGTGAAAAGGCCGTGAGGCCGAGCACAATCAGATAGGATCCCAGCACCCGCAGGATGAATTCCCTGAATCCCAGCAGCGGGGCGCTTTTCCCCTCGTATTTGCGAAACATGGCCACCTCCATAAGTGCGACTGAACCGGGTGGTCGGAACAGGATGACGGCTTTGTCAGCCGTGCGAAAAGCCGTCGAAGATCTCCCTCACTTCCCGGGCGTCGCGGGCATCGAGCAGTTTTTGGCGGGTGTCGAAATTGCCGGCAAACAGGGCCACTTGTCCCAGTAGGAGCACCTGGGCCTCCGCCCTTTCCTGGGGAGTTACCAGGAGGAACAGGAGGCGCACCGGTTCACCCATTCCCTTTTGGAACTGGATTCCGGGGTTGGACCGGCCAAACACCACGAGGGGATTTTGCAAACCCGGGCAGCGGGCGTGGGGGATCGCCACGCCCAGCCCGATATCCGTGGTGGCCTCACGCTCCCTGACGGCAGCCAGGTTGGCGATGTCGACCTCCAACGGGACACGCTGGGGAGGGATGGCTTGGGCCAGCAGGCGGATGGCTTCCTCGGGACGATCGGCCCGAATATCGAGAAGGCCATCGGTGGTGACCAGGACCGAGGCCAGGGTGAGTTCGGGGGCGTGGGGGTATTCGTCCTCAATCCGCCCGACCACCTGCTCGAGGATATCCTCCAAGGTCAGCATGCCCAAGATCCTTTCGGCGTCCCGCACGAGGCAGATAGTGGCGCCTTCCCGCTGGAAATGATTCAGGGCGGATTCGATGTCGTTATCGGAGGACATGAAGCCGAGGGGCCTCACGAGGCGTGTCCAGTCGCCGAAGGAATCATGGCCCACGAGGTCCTTCACCAGCAGGTAGCCGATCGGTTCGGAAGTTTCCGCATCAATGACCGGCCAGCGGGAGTAATGCTGCTCGGCCACCAACCGGCGGACCCGGTCAATGGGGAACGAGGATGCCAGGATACGAACCGAGGACCAGGGGACCATGATCTGGCGGACGCGCTGTGTGCGGAGAGAACTCATGCTCTCGAGCATGAGCCGCATGCGGATATCGCGCACCGCCCTGCTGATGGCCTCCCCGCCGGCCCCGGTGTCGGCAAGCACCATGCGCGCCAGCGCCACGGCCGCCTCGGCCTCTTCAAAAATACAGGCGGTGGCACCAACCTGTTCCAATTCACCCTGCTCGCGGAGGTAGCGCGCGCGGACGAAAACGCGCATGTCGGCATTCAGGTTCCGTGCCATCGAGACAATCGCGGCCCGATTGGAATGTTGGGGCAAGGTCAGGATAAGGTGGGATGCCGCCTTGACCCCCGCCAGTTCTAGGATGGTCTGATTGGCGGCGTCCCCGAAGACTGCCTTTCCGCCCCGGGCGGTGATGGATAGCACCGTGTCCATGTTCATGTCGATGACCACCGTGGCGAGGCCGGCCTCCCGCAAGAGTTTCTCGACCTCGCGACCCACCGGTCCGTAACCAACAACAATCGCTTTTCCCCTGCCCTCCGCGGAGTCAGCCCCCATTTCGGAAGCGGCAATCGCGTTGACCTCGGCCACCATGCGCTCGGCCCTGGCATTCAGCCATCCCCAAAGGCCTGGGAAACGTCTGAGCCAGACCTCAAGCTTTTCGCGGGTATTGAAAAGAAACGGGTTGAGGGTGATGGCCAGGATGGCCGAGACCACCACCAGACTGCCCGCCTCCTCGGAGATCAGGCCATAATTTCTGGAGGCTTCCGCAAGGATGAAGGAGAATTCACCGATCTGTCCCAACCCGAGGGCCACAGTCATTGCCGTGGTCACGGTTTGGCCGAACAGCAACACCAGGCAGAAGGCGATGAGCGGCTTGGCCAGGAGTATGACCGCCAGTACCGCCAACAGGGTGAGCGGTTGGGTGATCAGGATCGACGGGTTGAACAGCATGCCCACCGAGACGAAAAACAGCACGGCGAAGGCGTCGCGCAGGGGCAGCGCGTCGGCCGCTGCCTGATGGCTGACCGGCGATTGGCCGACCACCATTCCGGCCAGGAAGGCGCCCAAGGCCATGGAGGCGCCGAAGACGGCGTAGGATCCGGCTGCCACGGCGACCGAAAACACCAACACCGTCAGCGTGAACAGTTCCCGCGAGCGCAACCTGGCCACCCGCATCAGCACCCACGGGATGAACCGGGACCCGGCAAGGTAGACCACACCCACGAGGGCGGCCAGACGAACCAAGGCGCTGGCCAGGGCGGTTGCCGTGGCCGAAACACTATCCAGGGCGAGGCTGTCAGAATCCAAGGATCCGAATACTGGCAGGAGGACCAGCACGATCACGGTGAGGACATCTTCCACCACCAACCAGCCGACGGCGATCACGCCGGCGGTGGATTGGAGCACGTCGGCATCGGTCAGCACCCGGACCAGCAGCACAGTACTGGCAACAGCGAGGCACAAGCCGAGCGCCAGGGCCTCGCCCGGTGGGTAACCCAGGCCCCAGAGGATTGCCATGGTGAGGAGGGTGGTGGCCGAGCTTTCCAGCAAGGCGCCCGGTATGGCGGTCCGGCGCACCGCCAACAGTTCGCCCAGGTTGAAATGGAGGCCGACACCGAACATGAGGAGGATGACCCCCACCTCGGCAAGCTGATGCGCCAGGTGTGTGTCGGCCTGCAACCCGGGGGTATAGGGACCCACCAACAAGCCGGCCAGGATGTAGCCCACGATGGGTGACAGCCGCAGCCACTGGGTGAGAAGGCCCAAAACCCAAGCGGCGGCAAAACCAACAGCGATCGTCGTGATCAGGGGCGCTTCGGACACCGTTTCATCCTGAAAGGCAAACCGTTTGGGCGGCAGGACAACCGAGGATCAGACCTCTTCGCGGGCGGCCTCAACATAAGCTTGAAAATTTTCGGGAGGTGTGGATTTGTCCACGCCGTGGTTCAGGTTGAGGATGTGGCGGCGACCTCCTCCGGCCCGGAGGCATTCGCGAACAGCGGACCGAACCTCCCCGGGCGTGCCGCCGCGAAGGATCTCCATCGGGACGTTCCCCTGGAAGACCAAATCGGGCCAGCGGCTTCGGGCCAGAGCCAGGTCATGCCGGGCCCCCAGCGAGACGACCTGGGCGCCGGCAACGCACAGCTTGTCGAGGTAGGGGCATTCCTTGACAAACAAAATGGACGGTTTTTCGGGGTGGGAATGGCGGGTCTTGGCCAGAATGTCACAGTGCCAGCGCTGGGCCCAGGCGTCG
>CAWUOE010000248.1:0-5558 GCA_963923355.1 uncultured Gemmataceae bacterium
CTCCACCAGGGCTCCCTCATGCCTATCCAGGCCAAGGTTGCGGGCGGTTGCAGGGTCGAAGGTGTTGGCCACCTGCAGGCCCAGATAGCCGCGGGAAACACTGCCTGTCCGCAGCAACTCGCGGCTGACCCGCTTGATCCGGTTGATGGGAATGCTGAAGGAAACACCCGTGTTGTTGCCGCTTGTGGAGGCGATGGCGGTGTTGATGCCGATCACATTCCCCTCCAGGTCCACCAGCGGACCACCGCTGGACCCCGGGTTGATGGCCGCGTCTGTCTGCAGGAAATCCTTGATACGGATGGTGCTTCCCAGGCTCACCTGCCCGCGCTCGCGGGCCGACAAGATCCCGTGGGTCACCGTCTGGTTCAGGCCGAACGGGCTGCCAAAGGCCAGCACCCATTGCCCCACACGGGCGTTGTCGCTTTCACCCAATGACGCGGTGGGCAGGTTGGTCTCGTCCAAGCGCAGCACCGCGATGTCAGATTCGGGGTCGGTCCACACCCTGCTGGGGCGCACCACCCGGTTGTCCGATAGTGAGAGGGTGATCTGCTCGGCAGGCGCTCCCGCGATCACATGGTTGTTGGTCAGGGCGAAGATGCCCGAGGCCTCGGGCAATCGCACCAGCACCCCGGAACCCGATTCTTCCACCGGCTTGCTTCGTCCCTGGGTGGGGGGACGCACCGCTTCCACCGCCACAACGGCAGGCATCACCTGGCGTGCCACCAGTTCAAACTTGCGCTCCATGCCATCGGGAAACAGCGACCGGGCTTGCGCGTTGGGAGGGACGGGCGCATTCACCGGATCAGCGGCGTGCGCCCCGGTGGGCACCATCCGCCACGCCGCGAAACTGCCCAAAAAGGAGCAGGCTCCGGATACGGTCAACAGCATCACCCGTTCGCGCATCATGCGTTCACCCGCTATCGCACCGCCCTGGGGGGCCGCCCCGGACCAGACCGCCCGGGCAAGTCGCCAGAAATGGACCCCCGGCGGCTGCGCCAGCCCGGGGCCAGACAAGTCTATGCCTTGGATACGGGCTCGGGCTTGAGAAAAAAAAGAACCGGGGAGATTTTTCTCCCCGGCCCAGGGTGCCGCGTTTGATTCAACCGGAACGGTTTGCCCAAAGAGACCGGTCAGCGTCCCAGGGGCAAATCCCGCAGATCCGGATCACGCAATTCATCACGAACCAGCTTCACTTCGCCCAAATGGGTGTATTTACCCGCTTGAAAGGCCGGTTCCCAGTTTGGCTCTTCTTCCTTGGCCCTTTGACAATCAATGCAAAGCGTGGCGAAAGGAACAGCGTTCAGCCGGCTCACGGGGATGCGTTTGGCGCATCCCTCGCACATGCCGTAAGTGCCCGCCTTCAGGCGCTCAATGGCATGGTCCACCTGGGCCAACTCTTCGCTCTCCCGCTCCGCCAGCGACGAGGAAATCTCGTCACCATCGGTATCCAGGGCGGCGTCTGCCATGTCCCCGGAGGCCCCGTGGCCGCCCAGATCCCGCAGGTCCGCTTTCAGCCGCTGCAGGATTTCACCGCGCCTTTTCAGCAGATTGTTGTACAGCCTCAGCAACGCATCGCGTCGTACCATGGTGCACCTCGTGTGGTCCGAACGAACCTGACCCCCCCTCATCACCCTTCAATCTCAGGGGCCATCCGCCCGTCTTCTTGAACTCTATGCGTCTCGCCGGTCAGATGAGTTCGTCAAATCCATCAATAGCTGCTGAATTGCGGAACATTAGAGGAAATCCATCACCGCTAACCTCAAAAACACACAACCCGCAAGTCCATACGGACATGCGGGTTGTGACAAATGTTATTTTGGCCAGGCCTAGGCAACCCAGATTCCATTGCCGGAAAACTCGGCTCCGCAGTTGAAAACCAGGTCAGCGGTGTAATCCCCGGCATCAATACCCTTGAACAGCGCGACCGTGCCAGGCGCACCAGGACCCGAAGCGGCCAGAATGTCCCCCGCCAGGCCCGATCCCACCGGCTGGCTCGATCCCACATCCACCCCACCGCGGAAGGAGGGATCGAAAGCGTAGAAGCTGCGCGGATTGGTCCCGTCCGGGTTGAAAAGGACGACATTCGGGGCGCCTCCCGTCCCCGCCCCGGTGACGATATCAGCGATGCCGTCACCCGTCACATCGCAGGCCGACACAAAAATGCCCGATATGAAACCCGGCGCGTAGGCGAAAAACCCGCGCAGGTATTTGAAATCATTGCTGCCGTCAAACTCGCTCACGGTGGGAGTGGCCCCATAGCCCGATCCGGTGATCACATCCAGGCGTTCATCCCCGGTCACATCAGCCAATGCCACCCGCACCCCGCCCAAAAAGCCGGGGTCGTAGGCATAAAAATTCTTGGTGTACTTCTTGGACTTGCCATCATAGACGGCCACACTGGGGGCCCCGCCCTGGCCCGCACCCACCACCACATCCAGCACCGAGTCGCCGTTGACGTCGCCCACGGCGCTGAAGACCGCCCCGTTGAAACCGGGAAATGGCACCAGCGTGTCCACCACGGAAAGGGTGACCATGTCCACCAGGGCAATGGTGGAGCCACCGCCCGGTCCCGCTCCGGCAGCGACCACCGTGTTGCCCGTAGAAGGATCAATCGCATACGACAGGTTCAAGCCGCCGAAGAAACCGGGGAAAACCTCGATGGTCTTCACCTGTTTACCTTTGGCGTCATAAATCCCAATCTTCGATTGAACCCCGGGGCCCGACCCCACATAGCTGTATGGGTTCACCTCCAGCGTGCTGGTGGGCCCCATGTACACATTCTTGGGATATTTGTCGGAGTTGTTGTTATTGGAGACATTGGTGTTGGTCAGGTTCACCGTGGCCTGCGGATAATCCACATACAGGCCGCCACCTTTGTCAGACAGGTCATGGTTCGAGGTCAAGGATGCGTTGGTGATATTCACCTGCAGCGGCTTGGCCAGGGTCACATTGCCACCGTTCACAACCACCAGCCCCGCACCCTTGCTGGTCCCGCCGGACCCGGGAGAGCTGTTGGTGTTGTTCCGGATGGAACTGTCCGTGATGGTCACAACTGGGGTGGGGTAATTGCCCTGCGGCGCCAGGTAACTGGAGAACAACACGCCGGCGGCCGACGCCTGACCGCCCACCGTCGTGATGGCTTGGTTGTTGGTGATAGTGCAGCCGTCCATCACCAGCGATCCGGCACCGTTGTTGATGGCCCCCGCCGTCACGGTGGAACCCTGGCTCAGGTTCTTGTCCATCGTCACATCCTGGAGCACCAGGCCGCCGTGGTACCCGCCCGCGGAGTTCTGGATCACCTGCAAAATGCCTTGGCTGGATCCGGTTTTGGCCACATCACGCTGGCTTGCAACCAGCCCACCCAGACCGCCCTTGGCGGTGTTGGTCGAGATCACGGTGTTGGTGATTTTGATGTCGCCGTCACCCTGGCTGGGCTGCCAGGCGTTGGCCAGCACGCCACCAGCCAGCACACCGCCGCGCACGTTGCCACCGCTGCCGGCTGCGCCGGTGGCGGTGGTCCCGTTCCCTGCGTTGCCGCCGTTGCCACCCAATCCTTCGTTGCCCACCATGCTGCCGCCGGTGATGGCCACCGTACCGTTGCAGTAGATGGTGCCACCCAGTACCGATCCGCCCGGGCCACCGGTACCGCCCTGGGCCCCTTGGTCACCCCCGTTGCCACCGGTGCCGCCTATGGCGTAATTGCCGTTGAACACGGTGTCCACGGTGTTCAAGGTCGCCTCAAAGGGCGCCAGAATGATGGCTCCTCCCTGGGACTCGCCGCCCGCTCCACCAAGGCCACCCTGCAGGGGACTGTCTCCCCCCTTGCCTCCGGTGCCACCCTGGGCGCCATTGGTCTGGATGCTCATCTGGCCCAAGGTCAACGTGGAGAGGACGGAATCCCCGCCAAACAATCCGCCTCCCCGCGCGGCGCCGCCCGTCCCGCCGACTCCGCCTGCGGTCCCGCCTTGCCCGCCTTGGCCGCCGATGCCACCGTTGGCAGTATTGCCCCTGATGTACGATTTACCCGAGCTGAACAGCATGCGGGCCTGGCCCAGGTAAATGCCACCGCCCTGCGCGTCGCCCCCGGCGCTGCCGGCCAGTCCGGTGCCCTTGCTGTTGGCTGCCAGACCGCCCGAGCCTGCCTGAGCCTTGTTGTTGGCAATCGTGATGGTGTAACTGGTGCCTGTCCCGGTGGCGTTCGATGCCTGCAGGTCCCCCGATCCCAAAAACACACCACCACCGCGACTGGCACCACCCTGGCCGCCTGCCCCCACGGTATCGCTGGCGCCGGTGATACCATTGCTGCCGGTGCCGCCCTTGGCCGTGTTGTTCTCGACAAAAAGATTACCGATGACCGTGATGCTGCCCTGGTCCACAAACAGCCCGCCCCCCAAGGCCGACCCGCCTGCCGCGCCTTGGATGCTTCCGGTCGCGACAGGGTCACCGCCATCCCCCGCGCTCACGGAATTGTTGGAGATGTAGCTGTCCCCCTCCACCACGATCTGCCCTTCGCCCAGCGACACGCCGCCCCCGGCGGCTTGGCCTCCGAAGTTGCCGTTCGCCCCTTTCTCGACCGTGATCGAATTGTTCTCCACGCGCGCGTTGTTCAGGCGCACACCCAGCCAACTTTCCTTGCTGTTGCCCACATCCAGGTGGATGCCACCTCCCTGGCCGCTCAGGCCCGAGGCGGCCAGCGCCTGGTTGCCTGAGACCTGGCTGCCTTGCAGGATCACCGTGGTCCCATATTCGGTCTTCGGGCCCCGGCCCAGGATGCCGCCGCCCAAGGCGTTGGTCTTGCCCGGCTGGGCACCCTGCGTGCCATCGTCCACCGCCTGCCCGCCGGTGATTTGGACATTGTTGAACTGGACTTTCACATCGGGTGCCAACTGAAAAACCCGGTCCTTCTGGGTCTGTTGGATCGTCACCGGATTGGACGGATTGAGCTGCTGGATGATGTAGGTGTGACCGGTCTTGGTCAGGTCGAGGTCGCCATACAGGTTCTGGTTGTCCTGCCCCCCGGCACCATTGGCGATCGTCAAACGGCAGGTGTTGACATTGATGTTGATGGTGGAAACGGGATCCTCGTCCTGGTTGGCTAGGAAAATCGCCTGACGCAGACTCAGGTTGCTGGTCCCGGCCGGCTCGCCGTTGTCATCGTCCGAACGCGTGACCACGAAAGTGGCGGGGACCAACCGGTTCTCCAAGGGTTCCAGAAACAGACGGGCGCGACGATGCTTTTTGGAAGAGGCCACGGCGAATCCCTCGCGATGATCGATTTCCCTATCGATGGAATAATTGCTATCCAATGGGAAACAAGTGATTTGTCAAGGGTTGGGATGTCTGGGAAATTTGGCGATTAACGGTCGTCAGGGAATTATCGGGCAAGTTTGCCGGAAACGGATACAAGGATATCTGCTTAAACTATGCCAGCGCCTCTCTTAGCACCTGCCCATGCACATCGGTGAGCCGCCGCTCCACGCCGTTGTGGTACCAGGTGAGCCGTTCGTGATCGAGGCCCAGCAGGTGCAGCAGCGTGGCATGCAGGTCGGGCACGCTGG
>CAWUOE010000249.1:0-5520 GCA_963923355.1 uncultured Gemmataceae bacterium
GCTGGCTTTGGTGGCGGTGGTTCTGCAGGCACCCAGCATTTCGGTACGGCATTGCCACGCCGGCGGTGCCGATGACCACCACCATGCGTGGTTGCCGGAGGAGGAGCACCCTGATTCCTGGGAGGATGACCTGGCCTTGCCCCATGGTCACCGCGTGGTGTGGGGCTGGGATTTGCATGATCCGTCCGGTCAGGAACCGGATGGTTTGCCCGGGCAGGACCAGCCTCCCGCCGGGGTGATCCAAACCAGCCTGTCGCCCGCTGAGGAAAACCAAACCCGGCACGGGGACTGGTTGCCCGAATTTCCTTCGTTTGAAACAAACCACCACGGTGTGCCGCGGGACGCTGGTCCTGAGGGCGCGCGGTTGCGTGGACTGAAGAGATTCCCCGTCTCTCCTTCCGGGCCCCTGGTGCTGCGCGTCTGAGGCGTGGCCTTGCCCGTTTTGACCGCAACCCCTCCACGCCATTCATTCGACTCTTTTTTGCAAGGAGTATTCCCATGGTGGAATCGCCCCGGGGGCAGCCCGTGATTGCCCGACCTGCCCACCCCGCGCCCCGCAAGCCGGTTGTCGCCTGGCTTTTGGGGGGCGCCTTGCTGGTGGCCTCGGCCGCCGGCGTTGGCTTGGGCGCGCTGAAGCTGATGCGCGGGCCCGAGAAGAAGGAGGCCGAACCGGAGAAGGCGGAAGCCGGCACGGGGCATGGCGCGCTGGTGGAGCTGAAGGCGGTGGCCGCGGAGAAGGCCGGCGTGAAGGCCGAGAAGCTCCAGAAGGCGCCGTTTGTGGAGGTGGTGCGCGTGCCCGGCCGTCTGGCGCTGGATGAGACGCGCCTGGCCCATATCAACCCGGTGGTGGACGGCATCATCCAGGAGGTGCCGGTGCGCCTGGGCCAGGAGGTGAAGGCGGGGGATGTGCTGGCCATGCTGGAATGCAAGGACCTGGCGCAGGCCAAGCTGGAACTGGTGAAGGCCCGACTGACGCTGCAGCAGGCCGAGGCCCAGGAGAAATGGAACCGCGAGGTGGGCACCAACACCCAGGCGCTGGTGGAGAACCTGGAAAAAGGCGTGGCCATCGCCGAGATCGAGAAGATGTTCCGCGGCCGCAACCTGGGCGACCTGCGCCAGCAACTGGTGGGGAGCTACAGCCGCAGGCTGCAGGCGAAGGCGCAATACGACGCGGTGAACCAGCCGGATGTGGTGGGTGCCGTCTCGCAATCGAACCTGATCAAGCTGCGCGCCGACAGCGAGGGGGCCGAGGCCGCCTTCCGGGCGCTGTGCGAGGAGATGAAGTTCCAGTCGGTGCAGCAGATCCGCGCGGGGGAGCAGAAGCTGCGCGAGGCGCAGACCTCGGAGGCGCTGGCCAAGACCCAACTGCTGATGATGGGTTTCAACCGTGACGAGGTGGAAAAGATGAACCCGATCGGCGAGGGGGAGAAGGTCTCCCGCTACCCGCTGCGCTCCCCGATGGCGGGGACCATCATCGACCAGCACGCCGTGCTGCGCGAGCGGGTGGGGCTGCAGAACCAGATGTTCCAGATCGCCAACCTGAACACCCTGTGGCTGAAGGCGGACGTGCCGCAGCGCGACATCCGGCTGGCCCAGGGGTTGGCGGGGGGCTATGTGCGATTCAGCCCGGCGGAGGGGTCGGGCTCGGAGCAGCAGGCGCGGGTGCTGTACACCGGCGACGTGGTGGACCCGACCACGCGGACCGTGAACCTGCTGGCCGAGGTGGACAACACGAGGCGGGTGTGGAAACCGGGGATGTTCGTGGAGGTGTCGCTGGTGCGGGCCGAGCCGGGCGTGCTGCAGGTGCCCCTGGAGGCGGTGCAGCGGCAGGACACCCAGACGTTTGTCTTCATTCGCGAGTCGGCCACGCGGTTCCGCCGGGCGGATGTGCGGCTGGGCCGTCAGGCCGAGGGCAGGGTGGAGATCCTCCAGGGCTTGCGGGAGGGCGAGGAGGTGGTGGTGGCGGGGGGATTCATCCTGAAGAGCGAGCTGTTCAAGGAACAGCTCGCCGGGGACTGACAGGCCCGGACAGCCACAGCCATTCGCGGAGAACGAGACCGTGCAGACGAGACTGATCCTCTGGGCCCTGGAAAACCGGTTTTTGGTGCTGCTGGCCACCGGCCTGCTGGTGCTGGGCGGCGTGTACGCCATGCTGGGCCTGCCGGTGGACGCCGTGCCCGATGTGACCAACGTGCAGGTGCAGGTGATGACCACGGCGCCGGCGCTGGCGCCCGAGGAGACCGAGCAGTTCATCACCTTCCCGGTGGAGTCCGCGATGAGCGGGATCCCGCGGGTGGAGGAGATCCGGTCGGTCTCGCAGTTCGGCCTGTCGGTGGTGACGGTGGTCTTCGAGGAGGGGACTGACATCTTCTGGGCCCGCCAGCAGGTGATGGAGCGGCTGGCCCAGGCGAAGGAGGAGATCCCCGAGGGCATTCCCAGCCCGATGATGGGCCCCATCGCCACCGGACTGGGCGAGATCTACCAGTTCGAGGTGCGCAACAAGCCGGGGTACAACCACCCGCTGGTGAAGCTGCGGGAGACGCTGGACTGGCAGATCGCCTACCAGTTGCGGGGCGTGCCCGGCGTGATCGAGGTGAATGTCAACGGCGGCCTGGCCCGCACCTACCAGGTCGAGCCCGACCCAAGCCGCATGCTCGACTTCGGCCTGTCGCTGGGCAAGCTGGTGGAGGCCCTGCGGGCCAACAACGCCAACGAGGGTGGCGGGTACCTGATCCTGCGCTCGCAGGAGCAGCGGGTGGTGCGCGCCGAGGGGCTGATCGGCTCGGTGGATGACATCAACAACATCGTGGTGGAGACCCGGCAGGATGGGACCCCGGTCTACCTGCGAGAGGTGGCCCGTGTGACGCACGAGCCGCTGATCCGCCAGGGCGCCGTGACCCGCGACGGCAAGGGTGAGGCCGTGGCGGGGGTGGTGATGCTGCTGGCCGGGGCGAACGCCCGCACCGTGGTGGAGGCGGTCAAGGAGCGGGTGGCCGAGATCGAGAAAACGCTGCCCGAGGGGATGGAGCTGAGCGTCTTCTACGACCGGACCGAGCTGGTGAGGAAGACGATCCACACCCTGACCAAGAACCTGATCGAGGGCGGCGTGCTGGTGATCCTGGTGCTGCTGTTCCTGCTGGGCAGCTTCCGGGCCGGGGTGATTGTGGCGCTGGCTGTGCCCCTGTCGATGCTGGGGGCCTTCATCGGCATGAAGCTCGCGGGACTCTCGGGCAATTTGATGAGCCTCGGCGCCATCGACTTCGGCCTGATCGTCGACGGCTCGGTGGTGCTGATTGAGAACGTGGTGCGCCGGGTGGGGGAGTGGCGGCACCACCACCACAAGGACAAGGCGCCCCTGGCCGTGGTGCGCGACGCGTGCTGCGAGATGGCGAGGCCGGTGATCTTCGGCGTGGGGATCATCCTGCTGGTGTACCTGCCGATCCTGACCCTGCGCGGGCTGGAAGGCAAGATGTTCAAGCCGATGGCGCTGACGGTGATCTACGCGCTGCTGACCTCGCTGCTGTTGTCGCTGCTGCTGATGCCGGTGCTGGCGGCGGTGTTCCTGCGCGGGGTGAGCGAGAGCGAGCCGTGGATCGTGCGGGTGGTGAAGCGGGCCTACCAGCCGGTGCTCGACCTGGTGATGAGCGTGCCGGGTCTGGTGCTGGGCGCCACCGCGCTGGCGTTCGTGGCCAGCCTTCTGGTGGGGGCCGGCCTGGGCGGGGAGTTCATCCCGAAGCTGGACGAGGGGTCGATCGCCATCCAGGCGGTGCGGCTGCCGAGCGTGTCGCTGGAGACCAGCGTGGAGATGACCACGCGGATCGAGCAGTGCCTGATGCAGTTCCCCGAGGTGGAGTCGGTCATCAGCAAGACGGGGCGCCCCGAGATCGCCAACGACCCGATGACGGTGAACCTGACCGACATCATCATCACGCTGAAGCCGCGGGCCCAGTGGACCGTCGGTTCCAAGGAGGAGCTGGTCCAGGCGATGGAGGAGGCCCTGGAGCGCGAGGTGCCCGGCAACGCCTACAGCTTCAGCCAGCCGATCGAGCTGCGGGTGGCGGAGCTGGTCGCGGGGGTGCGCTCGGATGTGGGGATCAGCCTGTACGGCGACGACCTGCAGACGCTGCGCGAGAAGGCCGAGCAGGTGGTGCGGTCCCTGTCGAAGGTGGACGGCGCGGCCGATGTGCAGGCGGAGCAGACCGGCGGCCTGCCGTACCTGCGGGCGGTGATCCGCCGCAACCAGATCGCCCGCTACGGGCTGAACGCCCGCGAGGTGCTGGACGCGGTGGCCATCATCGGCGGGCAAGAGGTGGGCCAGGTCTACGAGGGGCAGCGGCGGTTCCCGCTGATGGTCAGGCTTTCGCCGGAGTGGCGCGGCGACCTGGAGAAGATCCGCAATATCCAGATTGGCAACACCAAGGGGCAGCAGGTCACGCTGGGCCAGGTGGCCGACCTGCGCCTGGAGGACGGGCCCGCCCAGATCAGCCGCGACAATGTGCGGCGGCGGACCATCATCCAGTGCAATGTGCGCGGGCGCGACCTGGCGGGCTTTGTCAACGAGGCCAAGGCGGTGGTGGAACGCGAGGTGAAGCTGCCCGCCGGCTACATGCTGCAGTGGGGCGGCCAGTTCAAGAACCTGGAGGAGGCCTCGAAGCGGCTGATGATCGCGGTGCCGGTGGCGCTGTTCCTGATCGTGGCGCTGCTGCAGATGACCTTCCACTCCGCGCGGCTGGCGGGGCTGATCTTCCTGAATGTGCCGCTGGCGGCGACCGGGGGGATTTTGGCGCTGTGGCTGCGGGGACTGCCGTTCTCCATCTCCGCGGGGGTCGGTTTCATCGCGCTGTTCGGCGTGGCCGTTCTCAACGGCGTGGTGCTGGTGACCTGCATCGTGGAGCTGCGCAAGGCGGGGCTGAACCCGCTGGACGCCGCGCGCGAGGGTGCGATGACCCGCGTGCGTCCGGTGCTGATGACCGCGCTGGTGGCGATGCTGGGATTCATCCCCATGGCCCTCTCCACCGACTCGGGCGCCGAGGTCCAGCGGCCGCTGGCGACGGTGGTGATCGGTGGCCTGCTCACCTCGACGCTTTTGACGCTGCTGGTGTTGCCGGCGATCTACCGCTGGTTTGAGCCGCCCGGTTTGCTCGAACCGGAGGACGGGGAGTATGACTCGAACGGGTAGAGGTATAACAATGCTTCAATTGACCCGGGTTTGTCCAAGGCACTAGAGTGAACCTATGAATTTTGGAGGCAGTGGGTGGAAATTATGCGACTGGTGCTGCTGTTGCTCGCTGGCATCCGGCTGTTGCAGCCGAATGCGGTGTGCGCCTGCCAGGTCGCCGAGGTGTTCCATGACCTGGCCTGCCATGGCCACCCTGGCGAAACGGGCGACGGCTCCCGCTGTTGCCATGCAGAAACCGGATCGGATGCTGCCGAAGCCGGTAAGGCCGCCGCGGCGGAGGATCCCTGCACCCCGCCTTCCGATCCCTTGCACCAGATTCCCGGTCAGGGATGCAGCCGGCT
>CAWUOE010000250.1:0-5511 GCA_963923355.1 uncultured Gemmataceae bacterium
AACCAGCGGGATGGCAGGGTAATCATCCTCTTCAGGTAATAAATCCAGCAGGGGCTGATCTCGAAGTGTGGCTGCCGCGGGACTTGCAATCGGGATGGGTGGAATCTCCTCTTCCAACTCCAAAACCAGATCAGACTCCACTGGAATTGCCGGTGCCCCAGCCTCTTCGGGCATATCTTCCAGCTCGATCAGTTCCACCTGATCCGCCGGGTCGGCGGGGGCGGCAAGGGCCTCCAGCAACTGGTCTTGGCGCAGCCTGCGGGTAGCATCGGCCCGCAGGGTGTACTGCAGCACGAATTCCACCTTCCCGAATCGAAGCCTGGATCCCGGGTTGACCTGAGTCAAACCAGCAACGCGGGTTCCATTGACGAAGGTGCCATTGGAACTGCCCTGATCCTTCACCTGCCAGAACCCGTCATGGAAGGTCAGAACACAGTGCTTTCGGCTGATTTCTGGCGCCGGTATGCGCAGGCTGACCCCGTCTGCCCTGCCAACGGTGATGACTGGTCGGGTCAATTGGAACCGCTGGACCGGCTTGCCCGGGCGGGAAAGCACCAAGACCCCGATGGGGGGTTGCCCCTTTCCTGCCGTGGGTTTGGAACCGGCCATATCCGCTCACTCAAACCGGATTGGGGTATTTCAGAAAGGCCCGCAAAAAACCGGACACCCGGCGGGCCATGCCTGCCGGGTGTCTTTATTGCACACCAGAATCAGCCTTCAATCAACGGCTGGCGGGCTTTCCACCATCAATCAGGTTGCCGCCGAGGCCGTTTAACCGGCCCCCCGCGCTCTCTGAGGCCATTCGGGCGGTCACTTCCTGGGTGTTCTGCATGAAAGCCTGCACCCGATTCTGGTACAGCTTCTTGGCAGAAGCGGAAGCCTCGGCCGGCTTCACCGGAGTCGCCACCGGCTCCACCTGCTGCATGGTGCCGGCGCCACCGCCACGGATACCGCCACCGGACGGCAGATTCGGCTCAGTCATACGACGCAGGGCGTGGAACACATCCTGACCCTTGGGCTGCTGGTTCGGCTTGGTCATCTTGGGCGGGAGGACCACTGCCAGTTCCTTGCGCCGGCCATCGTTCAGGTTCACCTTCAGGCTGGGGTTATTATTCAGGTCAACCGTCTGGATCTCCTCGCGCTGGTCGGAGGAACCCTGGTGATGGATGATCCGCACCTGGGCTTTGCCGTTCACAGGCATGCCCCAAGCGGAGCGGACCGAGATCTCGTAGGTGCCTGAGTAGCCCTCCGCCACCACATAACGTTCCGTCGTGGCGTCACCGGCGCGGTCGCCCACCAGGGTACCACCATTGGGGGTCTGACGGGCCAAGGTGGAACAGGTGCTGCCTGTAGGCTCCTTCACCACCAAATCCAGATCGGCATCCCCTGTCCAGGACAACTGCACCACCAAGTCTCGGCGACCCAGGTCGCCTGCCTTGCGGATCAGCGTCTCCCGCTCCTGGGGTTTGGCCTGTTGGGCCAACCGGGCAGCCATGGCGTCCAACGAGCGACGGGCCTTGGCCTGCAGGTCGTTACCACCTTCGGGCCACTCCTGCTTCAGCAGGTTGCCCGCGGCCCATGCCATGGTGTTCACATCACTGACGGTCTCGGCATACCCCAAGGCCTGAGCATAGGCCTGAGGCGAGTCGGGAGCCAGTTGGGCTGCCTGCTTGCAAAAGGCAAGGGCCCGGTCATAGCGCTTCAGGCTGGCCATACCCTTCGATGCCTTCAGGTACCCCTCGGCGTCCAGGGGCTCCATGTCCGCCAGGGCCACCTCAGCGCGCTCGATCTCCTCGGGCGCAGCACCGGATTCCCGCAGGGCGATAGCCAGGGCCTCATAGACCCAGGGCTTCACCACCAGACCCTTGCGCAGGTCGGCCTTCAAGAACTCGGCGGCGTGATCCCACATCTGGTTGGCAGCCAAGAAGTCGGACACGGCGATGATGATACCGGGCTCGTCCACACCCTTGGCAAGAGCCTCCTGCCAGATTTTGCGGGGATCCAGGTCCTTTTTGTCCTTCACAGGCTTGTCCAGCGCGGCAAGTGCGCCGTCCCGCTTGCCTGGTTTGGCAGCCATGCCGACCGGGTTGGCTCCACCCACCGGAGCCACAAAGTTGCTGTAAAGCTCGGTGTGGATGAAGGAGGTGCCCTTGATCACCAGAGCGTTGGCAGGCTGGAAGTAACCGATCTGGTTGCGCTCCTGCTGGTCGCCCGCATTGGGATCGACCTGAGCCAGGGGATCAGCCGGCTGGTTGCCCGGCAGGGTGATCGGCGCTGCCCAGTCGGAGGGCCGACCCACCAGTTGACGGATGGTAGCCACCAGCACGTCGGCATAGTTGCCGCCCTGCAGTCCGAACTGGGCGCCCTGGTTTCCGAACTGGCCCATCACGCCGAGGCCGCCGTTCTGGCCGAACTGACCAACCTGGCCCTGCTGGCCGAAGTTACCCACGGCACCCACGCCGAGCTGTCCACCGATCTGCTGGCCGCCCACCGCGCCACCCAGGTTGCCAGCGAAGCCACCGCCGCCGCCGGCATTGAAGCCGCCACCGGCGCCCAAGGCGCCCGCCGCCCCCACGTTCTGCAGGGCACCCAAACCGTTGAACGAGTTCTGCGCCACCTGTCCGGCAAAGCCGTAGCTGCCACCGTAACCGAACAGGGTGGACTGCTGAACCACCGAGTTTTGGGCGAATGAGTTCGGGGCACCGTAGACAATGTCCGCCACTGGGTAGGCACGGGCCACCTTGTCCAGCAGTTGGAACTGGCTGGTGGTGATTTCAATATGGTCCCGGCGGACCACGTACACCGCGTTGCCCTCCGGCGAGTTGCTCTTGATGCGGCTGATGATCTTCTTGACCACCGATCCCAGCGTGGCGCGCATCTTCGGGATGGCGTCCCCGATCTCGCTGTCGGCCGGCTTCTCCAGCCCGGCGGCCTTGAAGGCCGACTCGTTGAACTCGAAGGAGATGTTGTACTCCTTGCCGAGCTGGTCCAGCGCCTCCTGAACCTTCGTGGTGGCCTCGTTGATTCCCGCGTAATCGATGGTGCGGCTCATCACATCCTTGATGCGCATCGCCGCTTCGGGCACGTTGGATCCGAAGCCTTGGGTGTCGTACCGGTCAATACGCTTTTTCGACAGGTCGGCCCAGTCCTTGTAGCGCCCCTTCATCACCGGACTGTTTGCGTCGGGATAGATCACCGGGGGCTCGTCGGGGAACGGGATGTGGCTGCGCTCCACTTCATACAGCACCGCCAGCCACTTCTCCTCGCGGACGCGGACCAGATCACGGAGCTGGCGGTAGTACCAACCCCTCTGGGCAATGGTGTAGGCGGCGATGACCGCCGGGGGAATCTCTTCGCCCTGGTTGATCAAATCCTGACGGATGGCCTGGGCCTGCTTTTGGGCAAGGTCTTCCCGGGCCTGGTTCATCAGGGCGGCGTATTGGCGCAGACGCTCCTTGATGCGGTCCTGCTGGGCCGCGATGGAACGTTCCTCCTTGCGCCGCTCTTCCAGGCTGACCTGAACCATCTGGCGTTCGCGCTCGTCGCGCTCAAGGACCTTGCCCCGCTTGTCCAATTCCTGGAGCCGGGCCTGAATATTGCCGATCAACGGCTGCTTGCGGTTGTTGGCAATGCTTCCGTCGTTCTCCAGCGACCGGAGCTCCTGCTTGAGGTTCTCCTTGGAGGCGTTCACCTCGTCCACCGTCGCCGCGCGCGAGGCTTCCGACAGGGCGCGCCGCACCTCAGCTTCACGCTTCTGGAAGTAAACCTGGTTCAGCTTGCGTACCTGGTCGATGTCTGCACCCACGATCCCATCGCGCGGGGCATTGCCATCCGCCCCTGGGAGGCGAACGCGGTCGGGCTGCGCGGGTGCGGGTTGGGCCGGCACGGCGGGCTGGTCCGCCTTGGGGGCGTCCTGCTCGTCGATTTGGGCGTTGATCTGGCCCAGTTGCTTCATCAGCAATGCGCGTGGCAGCTTGCCGTCATTAACCTGGCGGGCCAGATCAAAGCCGCGACGGGCTTCCATGTTGGTCGGGTCGATGCGCGCGGCCTGGTCATACAGCCGCAGGGCGTTCTCGGGCTTCCCGGTGGTCAGGGCCCAGTTGGCCCGCGCCAGGCATTCTTCACGGTTCAGGTAGGATTGGGTACTGGCCAGTGCCAGTGCGCGGTCGGCCTGCACCAAGGCGGGACGATCCGGATTCACCTTCCAGTCGGCGATCATCTGGGCCAGGAAGAAGTTTTCCAGATCGAACCCTGGAATCTCGCGGGTCTGCTTCAAGGACTTCTGGGCTCCGCCCAGTTGGCCTTCCAGGTCCAAGGTGACCGCCTTGACCCCAGGGTTCACCTTGCCGACCACCAGTGTGGGCACATCGGAGCGCAATGGCGGCAGCTTGGCCGGATAGGTCTCCACCACACCCTCGCCGGCCTTCATGGCGGCGGGGTAAAAGACCGGAACATCCACCGCTGCCCGCAGCCTCTCGGCCACAGCGGCAGGGGCATCCCCCTCGTTCACGCGCACGCATCGGCCGCCCGAGGCCGTCGCCAACCCATGCAGGTTCAGCGGATCCATGCGGGGGCCCATCGGGACCGCGAACATTGCCACTTTCTTGCCTACCAGTTCCGTGGCGACCTCCACCCGGTCTTCGGTCTCCATCGGGTTGGCCAGGCTGAGACCGTCACCCAGCAATATGATCGACCGGGAACGATTGGCTTCAGCCCCGAATTGCCCCGCAGCAGCGCGCACCGCCTTGGGCAGGTTGGTGGCACCGGAGGGGTAATCCTTCTCAAGCTGGGCCAGGGCCTGCTTGGCACCGGCGGCATCCATCAGGCCGCGGGTGAGTTGCACCGGTTCGTTGCTGACCGACCAGAGGCTGATCCGGTCCTCAGGACCGCACTGGCCAATCAGGGCCCGGACGATCTCGATCGAACTGGTCAAGGGACCCACCGCCTGGCTGGCGGAAGTGTCCACCAGCAGGGCGATGTCGCGGGGCAGCTTGGTCTCGGGCAGTTCGGGCTGCAACTGCACCGCGAACAGTCCCTCGCCATTCACCGTGCGGTAGCCCAGCCCGGTCTGGCGGGTGAAGCGGGAGATGCCCTGCTCCTCCTCCTGCCGTTGCTGCTGGGCAGTCAGGGCCACCACCGAGGGGCGGTTGTCCCGCTTCTGCTTGCGGGAATCACCCCACACCTTCACTCCCAGCACGGCGGCAGCCAGGCCCACGAAACTGACGCCAGCCGCCATCATCCGGTATTTCTTCATCGCCTAGCCCCTCAGGCTTTGTGTGCGAAATGCCCTGGCCGTTTGCACACCTGTACGGACGCAACTGGAACGCACCAAGTGCGGAACCTTGCGCGGTAATTTCATCCTTGAGCACAAAAACACCCAAGGCAAGCAGTCGAGCCTTTCTAAATGATTGGCAAGATAGGGCTAAACCTCGCGACCGGTCTATCCCCACCTCCGCTCCCTCCGGTTTCACAAAAACGGGGGAAACTGTCATTGCGATTCGTGGCAGAGCC
>CAWUOE010000251.1:0-5505 GCA_963923355.1 uncultured Gemmataceae bacterium
CACAGCGACACCACCAGCGTGCTGATGGCCGCCATCAACTGGATGCCCCGCGACTGGAACGGCGCGTCCACCGCGTCGGCGAAGGTGTACCGGCCCATGCGCCGCAGCGGTTCGGCAATCACGAACAGCGCCACCACCCAGCCGGCCAGGAACCCGATGGAGTAGAGGAACCCGTCATACCCGGTGGTGGCGATCATGCCGCAGATGCCCAGGAACGACGCGGCCGACAGGTAGTCGCCCGCGAAGGCGATGCCGTTGACGAACCAGTGGATCTGGCCGCCCGCCGCGTAATACCCGCTGGAGGTCTTGGTCTGCCGGCCCAGGTAAAACGAGAGGCCGACGATGAACAGCACGAAGGTCAGGAAAATGCCCAGCACCATGGCTTAACGGTCCCCGGGGGTCTGGTTCTGGTGCCTCGTCTCCTCGCGACGGCAGGCCCGGTCGTACCAGAGCGCCAGCACCAGCGCCGAGACGATCAGCAGCATGCCGTAGAGGACCGCCAGGTTCAGGCCGGCCACCACCACGGTCTCCATCAGGGAGGGCTGGACCAGGTTGATGGCAACAAACAACAGATAAAAAGTGGCGTACACGCAGAACAGGCGGACGCCCACCCGCGACTTGTACGCCGCGGCGGGATCTTTGCCCGGATTGACCTGGGGCTCATGCAGCATGGTTGGGTTCGGCCTCGTCGGGGGTATCGGTCAGGGGCGGGAGCGCCCGGCTTTGCGGAGGCTTTCCAGTTCCGCCAGCAGGGCCTGGGCTGTCTCAGGGTCGGAAGCCCAGCGGTTGCGCGATTCAAACGGGTCCTCCCGCAGGTTATACAGTTGGCCGGACGGGTTGCCAGCCGAGGCGATTTCACGGGCCGGCGCGGTGAAGCCCCCGCTGCCCAAACCCTCCACCACTTTCCACGGCCCTTTGCGGTAGCTGAACATCCCCTGGGAGGAATGGTGCATGACGCTGGTCCTTTTTCCGGGCGATTGGGCCACAAGGTGATCCCCTGCGCCGATGCTGTCCTCGAAGCCGTCGGCCCCCGGTGGGATGCCCGCCAATTCCAGGCAGGTGGCGGAGATGTCCGTCAGGCAGAACAGGGCGTCCGACACACCGGGCTGGATTTTGCCGGGCCAGCGCACCAGCAGGGGCACCCGATGGCCCCCCTCGTGGATGTCCGCCTTCTGCCCGCGCCACGACGCGTTGGCCAAATGCCCGAACTGCGCGATGTCCTTGGCCAGCCAGTGGGCGCCATTGTCGCTGGTCAGCAGGACCACCGTGTTGTCGTCCAGCCCCCGCGCCTTCAGGGTGTCCAGCACCGAGCCGACCAGCGCGTCCACCTGGCAGACAAAATCACCGTACCAGCCGGCCTTTGATTTGCCCCGAAACTCGGGCGTGGGCATCCAGGGCGTGTGCGGCCCCGTCAGCGGGAAATAGAGCAAAAACGGCTGGTCCTTCGTCTGCTCTGACAAAAACCCAAGCGCCTGCCGTTGCAGTTCCGGCAACACGCCCTCGTGGGTGAAGCCTTCACCCAGGGCACCCGCCCGCCAGAAGCCGCCGCCACCCTCCCGCCGCATCTTGCTGGCGGCGATGGTGCCGGAAAGGGGCGTCTTGGGACCGCGGTTTTCCAGGAAAACATAGGGTGGCATGTCCAGCGAGGCGGCGATGCCGAAAAACCGGTCAAAACCCGCGTCCAGCGGCCCGGGCGAAAGCGGTTTTCCGTAATCGGTCTTCTCGCCGTTTTGCAGGCCCAGATGCCATTTGCCGATGCAGCAGGTGGCATATCCGTTGCCTTTCAGGTGGCTGGCCAGCGTGGGTCGCCCCGGTTCGATCAGGGCGGGGGAATACCCCTGCAACACGCCCGACTTCAGTTTGCCCCGCCAGGAATAGCGTCCGGTCAGGAGCCCGTAGCGCGTGGGTGTGCAGACACCCGACGGGCTGTGCGCGTCAACGAATCGCCGACCTTCCCGGGCCAATTGGTCCATCCGGGGCGTGGGGATGAGGCTGGCTGGGTTGTAGGCACCCAGGTCTCCCCAACCCATGTCATCGGCGAGGATCACCACGAAATTCGGTTTGCCGCCGGGTGCCGCGGTGGGGGCATGGGCGGCCAGCAGCATGGCCAGAATCAGCATCATTGTTCCTTCCATCCTTGGACCGGACCCGCCAGGGGTGGGTTCTCGAAATACTTGCCGTCATCCTGAACCCGGGGATCCCCGGTTTCCTCCAGGGTTTTCAGCAATCGTTCACGCAGATTCTTGCGGACGCTTGCCATGGCCGGTTCCTGGGCCCGGTTGCGCATCTGGTGCGGGTCATCGGCCAGCACATACAGTTCCTCCGCGGGGCGCTTCCCGTAGGCGTGGTCGAAATACGGTTTTCCCTGTTCGGTGTTCCGGTTGATCACCAGCCACGCCTTGGCGGGGCCGGCATCCTCGTCGGACAGGGTCACACCGGTGTTGTTGGCCAGCTTTTCCCACGCGGGGGTGCCATCCTGCAACTGCCGTGGGTCACCCAGCGGCCAGCGGTCCGGACGGAAGTTGATGATATACAGGTGATCCCTGGTTCGTATGGCCCGCTGGGGGTAGGGCAGGCCGCCATCGCGCGCGGTGGGGTAATGCCGTTCCCTGCCGATATAGATGGCGTCCCTGGCTGCGCGCTTGCGATCGGTTTCACCGGTGGCTGCGATCAAACCCAGCGATTGCAGGCTGTTGGCTGTCATGGTGGCCGGCGGACTTACTCCGGCCAATTCCAGGAAGGTGGGGGCCAGGTCGGGCAGGCTGACCAGGGTGTCGCTCACCGCCCCTTTTGCCACGCCCGGGCCGCGCAGCGCCAGCGCCACCCGCGATCCGAAATCGTACAGGTTGCATTTGCCATGGGGAAAACCGGGCGGGCCATGGTCGCCGCTCATCACCACGAGGGTGTTGTCCAGCTCCCCGGCTTTTTCCAGCGTGTCCAGCAGCACACCCGCGTAGGCGTCAAGGGCCTGCACCTCGCCCAGGTAGTCGGCGAAGTCTTCCCGCACCTCGGGGTTGTCCGGAAGGAAGGGCGGCAGCTTGCCCTTCAGCTCGTCCGGGTTGATGCCCCACAGCGCCTTGCCCGAACCCTTGACCCATTTGCGATGCACATTGGTGGGACCGAACCAGTAGGCGAAAGGCGTCCCACCCGGGCGTTTCGCCAAAAAATCCTCCAGGTTGCCGCGCACCTCGCGCTGCAACAGCTCGCGGGTGGCGTCCACGGTTTTGCCCGCCTCCACCTCCTTGGTGACAAATCCTGAAAAGTTGTTGAAATGCATCCCGGATTTTTGGAACCCGGGCACCGGCCGCCCGTAGGGAATATCGGCCGGATTGCCGGGGCTCCAAACCTTGCCGGTCTTGCCCATGTGGTAACCGGCCTTGGCAAGCAGGCGCGGGTAGGTCGGGATGCCCTCATCCCAGACCGCCCCCTGCAGGATTGCCGCCCGGCCGGTGCGCCAGAAATGCTGGCCGCTCAACAGCGCGCTGCGGCACGGCGTGCAACTGGGGGCCGACACGAAGGCTTGGCGGACCAAGGTTCCTTCCCGGGCGATGCGATCAAAGTTCGGCGTTTTCACCACATCATTGGGCGAACCGGGGCCGTCCAGTTTGCCATAGGCGCTGGCAAACCTTCCCCAGTCGTCGGCGAAGATGAAAAGGATGTTGGGCCGTTTGGTATCGGCGGCTGATGCCTGGAGATTGGCCAGACACAGGCACACCAGGGCAATGGGCCTGAAGCGGGTCATGGTTTGGCGTTGCCCTCCATGTGGTCCAGCAGGCGGGAAGGGTTTTCCCTCACCCGGGCCGGAAACCCGGTTGCCGGCCCGAGGGATGCCCGCAAAGCCGACAAATCTCCGCGGTCATCGGGGCCCAGATGGTCCAGGGCGTCCAAGGCTTCCAGCGAGACCGCGAAACCCAGTTTGGGGCCATTGACGTGGTCACGCAACAGACCCGCGCTTTTGGACCTGAGTGGATGATCCTTGACCGTGGTGATCGCCAGGGCGTGGGCCACGGCCACGCGGATGGATGGCTGCGGGTCTTCCAGCAGCCGGACCAGGGTGGGGTGCCATGCGGACCAATCCAGTCCCGGTCTGGCCAGCATCCCCTGGGTTCCCCAGTATCGGGCCACTGGATTCGATTCCTCCAGAAGGGCGCCCACTTGCTTTTGCTCGGCGGCGGACCGGCCCGCGGCCAGTTCGGCCCAGCCATGGATTTTTTCCACCGGCCATTGGCCCGGATTGCCCGCCCACTGCAGTGGAGGTAACCCGTCCCTCAGGCCGTCCAGAAGGCCTTCGGGCATCAGGCCGACATCCCGGGTGCTGGTCAGGTGGTGTGCCAGCCTTCTTCGCATCAAGCCCAGCCTGCCGGCGTGGGCCGGGTCGGCCGCCAGGTTCCTCACCTCATGGGGATCGCTGGTCAGGTCGTACAGTTCCTCGGGTTCCCGCTGGCCCCAAAATCGAGATTGGATCGCGTCACATTTTCCGGAATCAAACTGCTGTTTCCATAATTCCGTGGTTCTGGTCTGGAACTGGTAGGCGACGTGCTGGCCATGTGGCCGGTGCAGGTGAAAATTGCGGATGTAGACGAACCGATCGTCCCGAATGCTGCGGACCAGGTCGATCCGCTCATCCATCCGCGATCGGTACCCGGGCAGGTACTCGTGGCGGACCGATGCATCCCGTCCAAGGAAAGGAAGTCCGGGCAGTCCCGCTGGTTTTTCCACGCCGCAGATCGACCAGACGGTGGGGGCCAGATCCACAAACCCGATCAGTCGCTCATCGCGCGTTCCCGGCTGGAAACCCGGCAGCAGGGCTGCCCTCCATTTGGGTGGGATTTTTACCAGCAAGGGCACGTGCAGGCCGGAATTGCCCGGCCACCGCTTATTGCGCGGCATGCCGGAACCGTGGTCGGAGAAAAAGAACACCACGGTGTCCTCCTCCAGCCCGGCTGACTTCAGTTCTGCCAGCTTGCCACCCACCCAAGAATCCATGGTGGCGATGTTCTCGTAGTAGCGGTTCCATTCCTCGCGCACGCCGGGCAGATCAGGGTGGTACGGCGGTACCGGTACCCGGGCCGGGTCTCCCGTTGGTCTGACCTTGGTGTTGCGGATTTGGCTTTCGTGGGTTTGTGTGTTGTTGAAGACGGCGAAAAACGGCTGCCCCGGTTTGCGGCTGCGGTAATGGGCCTTGTTGGAACTGGCGTCCCAGATGCCCGGCAAGGGCACGCTGTAGTCTTCCTTGCTGTTGTTGGTGCAGTGGTAGCCCTGCTTGCGCAAAAGCGAGGGCAGGGAAGCGGTGCCCGCTGGCAGCGGCACCATGGATCGCATCGGCTCCGCCCCGACGCTGGTGGCGTACCGGCCCAGGATCAGTCCCGTGCGGGCTGGCGCGCAAACCGGGGCGTGCGACCAGACCCTCGTGAAATGGACCGACTCCCTGGCCAGTGAATCCAGATGCGGCGTCCGGGCGAACCGGTCACCGCAGAAACCGAGATGGGGGCCCATGTCCTCGCA
>CAWUOE010000252.1:0-5485 GCA_963923355.1 uncultured Gemmataceae bacterium
AACGTTTGGGAGTTCTCCCGTTCCCACCACCTCTCTATCCATTCTTGCTACCTTGAGGCCTGAGTTCTGGCAATTGGCTGTGCTTTTGGAATCTGTTGAAGACTAGATACTTTTTGAAAAAGGACTGAATCCAATGCTTGTGGTTATGCATTTGAATGCGTCACAGAAAAATATTGATGCTGTTTCGAAAGCTATTGAAAGCATGGGATTGCAGGCGCATCCACTTCCTGGCAGCACCAGAACCGCCATTGGTATCACCGGCAACATCAATGCAGTGGACCCCAATCGCCTGGCCTCGATGGAGGGAGTGCTGGAATTGGTCCGGGTGACCCGCCCCTACAAACTGGCCAGCCGGGAAATGCACCCGGACAACACTTGGGTGAAAACGCCCCAGACCACGATCGGGAGTGGAAGCTTCACCCTGATTGCCGGCCCTTGCTCGGTGGAAAACGAGTCTTTGACTTTGGAAATTGCGGAATTTTTGAAAAGTGAAGGCGTCCATCTGCTGCGGGCTGGCGCATTTAAGCCGCGTACCAGCCCATATTCCTTTCAGGGAATGGGAAGAGAGGGGTTGGAAATCCTCAAAAAAGTCCGTGCCAAAACCGGAATCGGCATCGTCACGGAGTTGATGGACACCGAAGAAGCCGATGCGGTGGAGGATGCTGCGGACATCATCCAGATAGGCACACGAAACATGCAAAATTATGCCCTGCTGAGGCGGGTGGGCAAAATGAACAAGCCTGTGCTTTTAAAGCGGGGCATGTCCGCGACGCTGGAAGAGTGGTTGATGGCTGCTGAATACATCCTGGCGGGCGGCAATCGTCAGGTGATGCTTTGTGAACGCGGGGTTCGGACCTTCAATGATCACAGCAGGAACACGCTGGACCTTTCTGTGGTCCCTCCCCTGCAAGCCACCAGCCATCTTCCTGTTTTGATCGACCCTAGCCACGGAACCGGCAAACGGGCTTACGTGCCCCCCATGGCACTAGCCTCCTTAGCGGCTGGGGCCGACGGCCTGCTTGTGGAGATTCACCCCAAACCTGACTTAGCTGCATCCGATGGAATGCAGACCATCGACTTTCCCACTTTTACCAAAATGCGCAAAACCCTTGAACAGCTCAGCTCTGTTCTTGGCAAGAAGTTGTCTTGAATTCCCAAGACAACCTAGCCATAGAAAATTCAGCACGCTTGACCTCCCCGGGGGTTAGGCCGCATGATGTGCGTTCCTCCAAGGATGGAAGGAGTTTAGCCCATGGATGGGCGTTTTACCCCCCCTGAAGATTTGCACCTGCTGTTAGTGCCGCCCGTCCGCGAGGGCAACGACCCAGGACCCATGCCGGGTTTGGCTCGGTGGCACCAGCAACTATGGACCAATTGGAGTCCAATCCTCCGTCAGGTGGCCACCACCACGGAGCTGGATCAACCTGAGTCCAGCCTTCCGCACCACATCACCCGGACCCGCCGACTTGGCAAAAAACCGGTAGTCATCCAATTCCGTCCTCCGCACCAGGTTTATCCATGGCCGGAAGCACCCCTGGTCACCGCCAGTCATTGGGACCAGGCCAAAGTTCCCAGCAGACCTTTATTTCAAGATGTCCGATGGAACTGGAGCCTGACACTCCCGTATGTGCAGGGATTGTTGGCAGCCTCTCCCCTGACGCGTGATGCTTGGGCGGAAGGTGGATTCCAAGGCCAAACATTCCTGATGCCGCTAGACAAGGGGACCAACCCCTGGGCGGCCACCTCCCCCCAGGACGACGGGTTTGTGGCCCACCGTTTGCCCTTGGGCCCCGGGGCACCACCGGATGTTCAGGAGATATGGCAGGAAGCAGCTCATGTTCCGCGTGGAATCACGAAAAAGGCCTACTTTTGGGCCCGAAAAACCTATCACCACCAAATCAAAGAAAGAATGCCCGGGTGGTTGAACCAGTCCATGTTGGGAAGCTGGAAATGGGTACGCAAACAATTCAAAAAGCCGACCCCGCCGGCTTGGTTGAATCCGGCGCCCATGGACAACCCATCCTGTGTGATTTTGCTGCGGTGGGATCCCCTGAAAGACCACTGGGCTGGGGTCAGGGTGCTGTCAGCCTGCGCGCTGGGATTATCCGGGACCGAGGATGTGGCACTGGTTGTGCGAATGCCAGACCAAGACGGCCGATGGCAACAGCGCTTGAACTCACTGGCCAAAGTAGCCGAACGCCTGCCCGCCTGGAATGGAGCGCTTTTGGCGCAATCTGAAAGCCAGGCGGTGGAACCCGGTGATTGCCTTCCCCAAGTGGACTGGGCCATTACCTGGGAAACCGATTTGGATTCGGCACTTTGGGCAGGCAGCCTGAAACGATCCGGGATTGGCATCATCGGAACGGATGTTTCTTGCCTGTATGCCGGAGATGGAATTTTTCCCGGCCACCAGGTGGCCACCACCATGGTGCCATGCTCCTTTGAGGGGGTGGGGGATAAGGTGCTGGAGTCACTGCGCCCCCATCCGCGCGTCGAATCCCTCAGCCGGGCGGTTTGCATCGCCGTGGAACAGACCCAATCGGGTCAGCTCCGGGCGCCCACCAGCAAACCTGACAGTGGACAAATCACCCAACAGTTGGGTCAATTCCTTGGTTCGCTGGCCAACCAACGGCTCCATGGGCAGGTGGCGGCGTAACCATGCGTGACCGGGAAGGGGCCTCAGAATCCGGTATTACCCGGGAGGGTGATGCGGGGAGGTCGCGCCTCCGGTGAGCAGCTCGACCATTCTCCATGTGGACGCCACATCCTTGGCCCAGGTGAAGTTGACGGGTGTGGGCCGTTGTGTTGCCCGCGTGGTGGAATGCCTGGCGAAAAAGCGGCCCATCCACCTGTTCAGCATGGCCCAGCAGGCAAATCTGGCCCGCGCGGGGCACCGTGACGCCTTGCACCAAGGCACCGTGATTCGACTCGGCCCG
The DNA here is from genome assembly GCA_963923355.1 of uncultured Gemmataceae bacterium. Classification (GTDB taxonomy): domain Bacteria; phylum Planctomycetota; class Planctomycetia; order Gemmatales; family Gemmataceae; genus UBA6894. The sequence continues at coordinate 2,937 of CAWUOE010000252.1, forward strand.
GACAACCTGCCCTGCCCCAACCAGGATGTCGGGTCTTGGCGGGATGCGGTTTTCGAGTTGCCCAAGGCCCCCTACAGGCATTGCCAAGCCGAAAAAAGTCCGGCGATCTACACCTTCCACCGGGCAAGAAAAAGACATTTCGCCCGGGAAGTTTCGCTTTACCATGACCTGACAGGGTGCGTGGTTCCGGCCACCCATCCACCTCATGTCCGTCAATCCACCCAGGATCTGGTGGTGCAAACCGCGGCGCTTGATGACCACGCCGTCGCCAATTCCCAAAACACCCGGCGGGATCTGATCTGGTTGTGCGGACTGGCCCCATCCAGGGTGAGTTGGGCCCATTTGGGGCCAAGTCAATGTGTGGGGCGACACGCATCCTCCGCCGATGTCGAGAGGGATCCCCGGCTGTTTTTGGCAGTCTCCACCCTGGAACCGCGCAAAAACCCGGAGAACCTCCTGCGCTGGTTCCTCACCAGTCCACACCTTCCCGAGGATGCCCGATTGATTTGGGCGGGCCCCTCGGGCTGGCTGGTCGATCAGGGCCAACTGCCAAAAACCATGGGCAGGAGAACCGTCACTTTTGCGGGAATGATCAGCGATTCCAGGCTTTGCGAACTCTACCGTCAGGCGCGCTGCCTGTTGTACGTTTCGCTTTATGAAGGGTTTGGCTTCCCGGTTTTGGACGCACTGCTCCACGGCACCCCGGTTATCTGCTCGGGCAACAGCTCGATGGTGGAATTTCAAGGCCACGGAACGCATTTCTGCGATCCGTTGAGCCTGGAATCGATGGATGAGGCTTGGCTGGCATGCGCGGCAGAGTTATCAGGTTGGAACCGGGAAGACCTGAGGCAGGCTTGCACCTGGGAAAATGTGGCGGCCACCCTGGAAGCCAGTGCCGCCTGAATGGCCGGAGGTTTTGGAAGACTTGAGCAGTCCGATTCTGCATGTGGATGCCACCTCCCTGTCCCAGGTCAGGCTGACCGGGGTGGGGCGCTGTGTCGCCAGGATGATTGAAAGCCTCGCGCGAAGGCAGACCATAGCCTTGTTCAGCATGGTCACAAGGGATGACCTGCGCGTGATGCGGCAGATCGAGACACTGCACGGAGGCCTTGTAATTCTTCTGGGGCCGCACAATGTCCCGGAAGCGGGATTGGACATCACCACCTGGCGCGACCGGGTTCTCGCGCTGCCAACACAACCTTTCGAACCGGCGGTCGCCGCGGTGAGCGGGGGCATCTACACTTTTCGCAGGTCCCGCAAAAAGCGTTTCGCCCGCGAAGTATCGGTTTATTATGATCTGACCGCCCTGCTGACTCCGCAAACCCACAAGGGGCAGACCCGGCGTGACTTTTACGAGCTGGCCACCAACATGGCGCCGCTTGACGACCATGCTCTGGCCATTTCCAGATGCACCATGCGAGACATGGTCTGGCTTTGCGGCCTGCCCGAGGAGCGTGTCCACTGGGCGCACCTGGGCCCCAGCCAGTGCGTGCACGGGCATGCATCCACACATACGGTGGAGCGCAACCCCCATTTATTCCTGGCGGTTTCCACCCTGGAGCCCCGCAAGAATCCGGAAAACCTGCTGCGCTGGTTCCTGACCAGCCCCAACCTTCCGGACAATGCTCAACTGGTTTGGGCAGGCCCTTCAGGCTGGCTGATAGACCAAGGGAAACTTCCAAAGGCCACGGGAAACCGGACGGTCACCTTTCCGGGCATGGTGAGTGACGCCAAGCTGTGCCAGTTGTACCGGCAGGCACGCTGCCTGGTTTATGTGTCCCTGTACGAGGGTTTCGGTTTTCCAGTTCTGGACGCATTGCTGCACGGAACCCCGGTGATCTGCTCGGGCAACAGCTCCATGCTGGAATTCGCCGGGCCGGGTGTGCATCTCTGTGATCCGCTGGACATCCAATCGATTGACGAGGCGTGGCGATCCTGCGCGGCAGAACCGGCTGGATGGTCCAGGGAAGACCTTGCCGGATCGTGCACCTGGGACAATGTTGCCCGACAATTGACACGGTTGGCCGCCTAACCAAGAAAAGTTTCGTAGAAACCAAGCGGAGGGATCATGCTGCACAAGGCCAGGCGAGCGCTGGAAAAGGTAGGGATCAAGCCGGGCAGCGGCATTTTCACAGCCATTCAGCAAATGAAAACCGCCCTGGTGGATCCATTGCGGCGTCGAGCCATGGCACGCACAGGGCGATTGCAAGAATACCTGCCGCCATTTCCAGTCCGCGTGGTGGGCGCCTGGGATTCCCTGCTTGGAAAACACGGTTTGCCACCCCTGGGCAAACCGGAGTCTCACTCTGGAAAGGCTGGGGGGGACGCCACGGCCCTGGGACTTTGGATTTTGGCCAAGCTGGTGGAAAACCCTGACCATGCCAAGCGATTTCCCAAGGCCCTTTCGGAAGGTCCGGGGGGAGCCTTTTCCCGTTGGATCACGGGCGGAGCCCTACCGCCCGGTGTGAGTACCGACAGAGTGGAGGCGTTTTTCGCCGGGAGGCCAGGAGACCGGGTCCTTCGATATATCGATGACAAAGAATGGGTCC
>CAWUOE010000253.1:0-5440 GCA_963923355.1 uncultured Gemmataceae bacterium
CAGATGTGTATAAGAGACAGGGGAAGGATTGGGGCCCCGTGGCTTTCGTTGGAAGAATTGCTGCTCGGCGCGCCGAATAAAGCCATTAGGGTGTCCAGGGCGATGGGATTTCCCAATCCATCTTCCAGTTGCCACCCGAAGATCATGTCGCCGGTGGCGATGGTTTTTTGTGCGCCGTTCAAAATAGTGGCAGGGGCCGACGAGAGGAAAAAGCCGGGTGATGCCACTTGCGTGACAAGCCCGTAGACTGAAACCGGCAACGAGACAACCTGACCGGCCTGGGCATCGGCGAGTGTTTGCACCACTTCGGGCAGATTTTCTGTAACGTTTTGATCCTGCTGGCCTCCAGGTACAAAAGTGGCCAGTGGATTGTTGGTTACCGCATTCCTTGACCAACCTACCAAGGTGGTATTTTTCTGGATGTATTCGTTGATCACCGCGCTGATCATGCCACTCGGGTCGACGACTATCTGGTCATAACTGTAGCTTGAACTCTCAAGGCCTGTGTTTGGGATCTCATTGACGGTGGGCCCATTGACCGAAGAGAGGGTTCTGGGGTCGTAGATGACGCGGATAGCGGAGGATGACGTGCCTGAATCGGTGCCAGTTATGCCGAATACCAATCCATCCGGAATGGTACTACTTGGCTGGCCGGGCGGTTTTTGGAATTCCAGCAGGGCGGAGGGCAGGGTAGTGACATTCTGAAGGTAGCTGTACTGTCCGGTGTTGGCAGGCATGTAAGGTGAGCCCCAATTTGGATCACCTGAGAGAACGTTGGTCACAACACACAAACCTGGTCCCGGGTCGCCACTCATCAAAGGATCTCCGGTGAAAGTTTCATCACCTGAAGTCCAAGTGTAAAAACTGGTGAAGGCCAGGTCGTCCGATTCCCCGTCGCCATCGAAATCCCCGGCAGTCAGGGCTCCACAGCGTGCGTTGTATTGGATTAAAACCTCGTATTCGTCAGGGTTGTTGGAGTAACCCGCCGGGAGGGATGAATTCAACCAAGTTGCCTGACTGAAGCCGTTCCAGTCCCCGCCATTAATTCCAAGATTACTCAAAATAGTCAGGCCTTGGTTTTCACTGGAATTTTCGTAGCTGAAATATCCCACACCGATATCGGGAAAACCGTCGGCATTCATGTCTGAGACCGCGACGTAAGTCGCGTTTGAGCCGTTGGATCCCGATCCCAGATCAATGTTATAGGTGGTAAAACTGGCGGATGAACCGTTTGCCAGGGTGAAATTGCTGGATTGAGAGTGCAGGGCACTATAGTCCGTGGGGGTGGCTTGCACGCCATTTGCCTGGGAGTTGTTGATGCCTACTACGAGGGTATTGGAGTCGCTGCATGCCGTTGCGAAGTCCGGCAGGCCATCGTTGTTGAAGTCGGCGATGACAAGCTGCATCGGGCCTTGCCCGCCGGCAAGGTTGATGGATTGGTAGTTGTCAAACACGCCAGTACCGTTGCCGAAGCTGATCCCGGTCACATTGGTGCCCGAGTTGACCAGAATATCGGCGAACCCATCCTTGTTGAAATCGGCCGACGCGATGCCTGTCAGGTTGGAAAGGCCGGTGCTGGTGGTTGACCCGAAACTTGAACTGTCGCTGTAGTTCCAGCCCTGCACATAACCGTAGCCGTTGTTGCTGCTTGGCGCCGTGCCGCTGCTGTAATCCGGCTGGGCCAGCAGGATCGAAACGGTCCTGGCAGGCCCATTGCTCAGTGCCAAGTCGGGGAAACCGTCGTTGTTGAAATCCCCGGTGGTCAAGGAGCGGGATTCGTAAGCCTCCTGGGTGGAGGTGTCCGGCTGGGTGGTGGACCAGTTGAAATTCCCATTCGTGATGTTGGCGGATGGGAATTCCGAAGGTGCCACCGCGTTCCAGGTGAAGGTGGCGGGAATCATCGATTGCCAGGCCTGCTTCTCGGCTAGATCCTTTGCAGCCTGGGTGAGGCCATTCTGCAAATAGCCTTGCTGGTTTGTCACGCTCATGCTGCTCATGGCGTTCAGCAGGCCGTAGTTGCTGAATACCGAGGTCAGGTAGTTCTGGCTGGCCAGAGCATTGGTGATTGAATCCAGGAAAGACACCATGTTGTTGTCTATGGAGTCCCCCAGTTCAGACAAGTCCTGATAGCTCAAGAACGATTGCATCACGGGCACGAACGACACAAATGCGGAGTTTTGTGGCGTGTTAGTAGGTTGTTGCAGCTTCCACCAGTTGGCCAACAGGGTAAGGCTGAAATAGGTGGCGCTAAAAGCCAGCGGGTTTTCGGTTGCCTCACTCGCCACATCGCTGAGGAGGATGATGCCCGTCTCTCCGGCGGTCGTCATGGCGACCTCCCCCATGTTTTGCTGATTGGATTTCAGCGGTACGGAGACAGTCTCGCCGGTGACGAAAGCCTGCTGATTGGTACTGATTTCGGTTGCGATTTCAAATGCGGGTGAGCCGATCCCCACCGCCGCGGCCAAAATATCTGAGCAAAGCTGTTTCAAGGTGTTGGATATTTGCACCCTGGCCTGGTTGGTGTTGTACAGGAACTGGTAGACACACTCCTGAGCTGTAACGGGAGGTGTGTATCCCGGGCTGCCTGGTGCGGGGTAATAACTCGCGACCGGTGGCGCAGGCAGGCTGCCGTAGTTCTGGATGTAGCTGGCCTTGAGCTGTTCCTGCACCCAATTGGCAATATTCCATGGTGACCCGGCCTGGGAGAGGTTGGCGCCGTTGAGGTTGGCGAAATCGTATGGCGAAGTTGTGGCCAACTGGCTGTAGGCACTTGCCAGTTCGCTGGTTGAGAAGGTTTGGGAGAACCATGTGCTGTCGCTCCACAGGGGGAAGTAGTTCCCCGGGCCCTGCACGTAGTTGGTGTTGTTTTGCAGAAGGCCAGGCAGCGAGGGGTCCGAATAGGCAGAGACGATAGGGTTATTTCCGTTGTCAAAGAATTGGAAGCTGTTGGTTAAAATCTGGAAAGAGTTCAGGGGCCCGGGCGTCTGGTAATAGCCCAGTTGGGTGCTAGTCGCATCCGGATCGTATTCCACGGAAAACAGGTAGGTTCCTGTGCGCGGGGCGTTCAGGGTGAGGGTGCCGCCCGATGGGTACATCTCACCATGAATAGGCGTTTCCCCATTGGCACCGGTCAGTAGCAGCTTTTGGCCCAGGTCGTTGGTGACGGCAATTCGAATCATTCCGGTATCGGAAGAATCGGAAGGCCGGGTGATGGTGAGAGCATCCCCTTGGTTGAGGGCTACTTGGAAAATACGTGCCAAGGCGGTGGCAGGGACAGAGGTACCAGGAACCGGGGCGGAAATCACCCCGCTCGCCAAAGGCGACATGGTGCCGATTCCATAATTGACAAACCGCCCCAGCCGCTCTGTGTTTCCAAAGGGCGCGGTTGGGATGGTGGTGCCGAGGTCTGTGATCAATCCATAGGGGACAGCGGTCAACTTGCTCGTTCCAGGTGACTGACTGGGAAACGAGGTTCCGTTGAAGGAGTTGAAATCCAGGTAAACGCTGGGGGCCGTAATCCCGGGTGCCCTGTAACCGCTGGGGAAGGTGGTCCCGTTTACAGCCACGGAGACCGGTTGGGTGACCAATTGCTGCACCTGGGCCTGAGTGATCGTCTCACCGCGCCAGAATGCCACCTCGTCCACCGCCCCTGTCAGAGGTTGGGTGTAGCCAAGCGAACTGGTCACGATCGACGGGTTGATCGTGCCGCCCATGCTCACGGTGGCGTTGGTCAGGTCGACGAGGGCTGCACCGCCCGATAGCTGGACATTCGGGGCAAAGGAAAAAGCGCCCCCATTGGTCTGGTAGGACGCCGTCACGGCAATGAGCCCGGCATCATTGCCAGGTTGCACAGCGCCTTCCATAGTCAGTGTGAGCGTGGTGCCATTCAAGGTCGCGCTGGTGACCTTTGTCAGGGTGATCGGTCCGGTGGGGCCGGTACCCGCAGTCTGGATACCGGTACTGGTCACATTCAGGCCGAGTGATGTTTTTGCGTTGTTTGGGACTATGCCTGAGAGGGTGTAGGTGGCGTTTGCCTGCTGGGTCTGGCTGCCCGAGGAGGAGTTGCCCTGGTAGACCATCGCGTTGAAGGGTTTGCCTGCCTGCGGTTGCTCGGCCAGGGTGATGATGATTTGGTTGGTGCCGTAATTCTGCGCGCTTGCTGTTGTGGATTGGTTGGTGAAAGACTCCATGTAATTGGCACCACTTGACCCTTGTAGGGCGCCATCCACATACAGGCTCTGGCTGGATGCGTTGGCGACAAAAGCGATATGGTGCCAGTTGTTGTCCACCACGCTGGTCTGGCTGGTGATGGCCAGGGGCGACCCGATCTGGTTGGCACCGTCGGCGCTGGTGGAGGTCAAAAGGGTGAAGCTGCCGTTGGTTGCGGGGGTGATCGGCCCGGGGCCGTAGAGTCCCCCGTTCACCTTCCCGTTGGCGTCGATCCACAGGTAGGGAATGGTGGAGCTGCCACCGGCCGCATTGGCCGCCAGAAGCATGCCGGGAGTTGTGGCCTGCACCCACATCGAGACAGAAATCCCCTGGGGCCCTGGACCTGTGGAAATATCGATGGGTAGTTCCAGGCTCGGAACGGTCGGGTTGTAATTTGGTGCGGAGGCCATGATGGCCTCGTAAGGGATGGCCGGGAACCCGACCCTGTTGCCCCAAGGGCTGCCAGCGGGAACGACCAGTCGGCCGCTCGGCTCGGTTTCCTCCTGGGGCAGGTAGGATTTCTTCAGGTCCCACACACTGGCGCTGCTTGGCGGCACATCCACCGTCACCGCACTAGTGGCCGGACCGCTGCCTGAGACGTTGTGTGCGGTCACCGTCACAGTAAAGGAGTCGTCGGAGTGTGGTTTCTGGATCGACATCCAGGTGGTGGAGGTCGCCGGATAGGTGGTAGAGCTGGTTCCGTTATCCACCGTCACGGTGTAGCTGGTCGCTCCCTTGTTTTTTGATGAAAGAGCCGAGGTGCTTCCGAGGAGGGAAGGGGTGGACTCACTGCCAGACAACTTCGGTTCCAACCAGGAGACAATCGCAGTGTCCTGGTCCACCTGTTTCAGTTCCACATTGCGAACTGCCCCGGGAAGTGGGTCGGTGGTACCCAGGTTGCTGGTCCCCTCCGGCGATCCCGCGATGGCTGCCAGCAGGGTGTTCGAGCCGTCAATGCTTGCGGCAAAAACACGGGCCCATGACGTTTGTTCGGCAGTCGTGGCCTCTCGGCCCAGCAGTTCACGGTAGGCGAAACGCGCCAGGTTGCGACCCTGTTCCTCGCTGCGCAGGAATCCCTCCGCCACTGCTGCCCGAGGCACACCCCGCCCAATCGCTCCCAAATGGGCCTGCATGCCAACCGGGTCGGGCGTTCTGCCCAGCAGGCCGATATACAGGCTCTCCACAAATCGGCTGTTGTCACTAGCCCTGTCTCTTATACACATCTCCGAGC
>CAWUOE010000254.1:0-5396 GCA_963923355.1 uncultured Gemmataceae bacterium
TCGGCAGCGTCAGATGTGTATAAGAGACAGGCCCACTAGCGGGAAAACTGACTGCCCCCCCGCCACCACGCCTCAGTACCGAGTTTGGAAGGGTTTATCGACGCAGGTAAACAAATGGCGTTAAGATGATGATCCCACCCAACTGATCCGTGGCGCGGAGTTTGGTCCCATGCCAGCCTTCTTTGTTCCATTGGTTTTTCCAATACTGCTGGCCGCAAATGGACCGAGGGGCAACTCATCCATCGATTTCAACCGGGAAATCCGCCCCTTGCTGGTTGAACATTGTCTGGCCTGCCACGGGCCGGATGAAAAAGCCCGTAAGGCTGACCTTCGGCTGGATGGGCTAAACCTGGCAGCTATTGAAACCGACGGTGGAAAACTGATTGTCCCGGGAAAGCCTGAGGACAGTGAGCTGATGGCTCGCCTGGTGCATGCGGACCAAGACAAGTTGATGCCTCCGCCCAAGTTTGCCAAACCTCTCAGCCTGCAACAAATCGAGCTTTTTACAAACTGGATTCGTCAGGGGGCAAAAACTTCAGCTCATTGGGCGTTTGTTCCGCCCGTTCGCCCCAGTGTTCCACCCGTGACCAATCGGGCCTGGGTTCGCAATCCGATTGATGCCTTCATTCTGGCCAAGCTGGAGTCTTTCGGTCTTTCCCCCGAACCGGAGGCTCATCGGGCCCGCTTATTACGCCGTGTCAGTCTGGATTTGACGGGCCTACCCCCTACCCCCGCAGAAGCAGAAGCCTATGAGCGGGATACCTCGCCAGACGCCTACGAGCGGGCTGTGGACCGGCTTCTCGGCTCACCCCGTTACGGGGAACGGATGGCGCTGGAGTGGCTGGACATGGCGCGGTTCGCCGACAGCAACGGTTTTCAGGTTGATTCGAGCCGATCGATGTGGCCCTGGCGGGATTGGGTGATCAACGCATACAACCGCAATTTGCCGTTCGACCAGTTCACCATCCAGCAAATCGCCGGGGACATGCTTTCCAACCCGACCCAAGATCAACTGATTGCCACAGGTTTCCAGCGCAACCATCGCCTGAACGGCGAGGGCGGCCTCATTGCCGAGGAGTGGCGTGTGGAAACCGTGATAGACCGCGTGGAATCGACCAGCCTGGCGTGGATGGGGATCACTGCGGGTTGCGCCCGCTGCCATGACCACAAGTACGACCCCCTTAGTCAAAGGGAGTTCTACCAACTTTTCGCCCTGTTCAACAATGTGCCCGAAAGCGGCACCCTTCAGGAAAACAGAAAGGGTGGCAACACGGACCCCGCCATCGAGGTAGCCACGCCGAAAGCACAGTCTGAGATCCGGGATGCCGAGGCTCGGGTGGAGACCGCACAAAAGAAAGTCCGGGAAGAAGAGGCCAAAGCCTCAAAGCATTTGGATGCCTGGGCGGCCGAACAAGCGAACCGCCTGGGAAAAACCTACTGGAAGCCATTTGAAACCGACCAGGTCACAGGGAAGCAAAAAACCCGATATGCTCGACAGCCCGATGGATCATGGCTGGCCCAAGGCCCCAACCCCAACCATGAGACCACGGTGGCCCGTGCGCCCTTTTCCGGCAAGCTCACCGCGGTCCGGCTGGTTTGTCTGCCGGATGCCTCTTTGCCTGGCCAAAGCGTGGGCCGATTCTCCAATGGTAATTTTGTGCTGAGTAGGCTGGAAGCGGATCTGATCACACCCGGCAGCTCGAGTCCGAAACGGCTGGCTTTCACTCAAGCCGTGGCAGACTATTCCCAATCCGGATGGCCCATTGAAGCCACGGTCGGAGGGGACAATTCCAAGGGCTGGGCTGTGGATGGTCCCACGCGGAAAAAACCGCTGGAAGCCATATTTAAATTGGCTGTTCCCATTCAAGCGCCGGAGGGAAGCACCCTTGAAATTCGACTGATTCAGGCAACGCTGGGTGGGCACAACATCGGACGATTTCGTCTGGCTGTGACGGACCTTTCCCCCGAGCAGGTGAAACTGGGCGAGGCTGGTCCCTCGCCCGAGGTGATCGCGGCGATCAAGACACCTGCGGAAAAACGAAATGACGCCCAGCGCAAGGTATTGCTCAACGAATACCTAGCCAGCGCTCCTGGTGGTTTGGGGCAGGCAAAAAGCGACTTGCTGCAAGCAGAGCAATCTCTCAAGGCCCTGCGCAACAACCTTCCCACCGCCATGGTGATGAAGGAAGGCCCCCCACGCAAAGCCAACCTGCTTATCCGCGGCCAATACGACCGGAAAGGAGAGGAGGTTCCACCGGGTTTTCCCTCCATGCTTCCACCACCCCCGTCCGGAAGCAAAGCGGACAGGCTCACCTTGGCCCAATGGCTGGCAAGCCCCACCCATCCACTGACAGCACGAGTTTGGGTGAACCGAGCCTGGGAAAGGTATTTTGGAGCCGGAATTTGTCGAACGACGGACAACCTGGGCATTCAGGCTGAGTACCCCACTCATCCAGAGCTGCTGGACTGGCTGGCGTGCGAATTTGTCGAACAGAAGTGGGACATGAAAGCCATGGCACGACTCATCGTGACCAGCGCCACATACCGGCAAGACTCCAAGGTAACCGCCGCCAAACTGAAGGCTGACCCGCAAAACAGGCTCTTGGCCCGCGGAGCCCGATTTCGATTGCCCGGGGAGATCATCCGCGACCAGGCCCTTTTTGTTAGCGGCCTATTGGCTGAAAAAATCGGCGGCCCCTCCGTTCGGCCCTACATGCCGACCGGGGTTTGGGACGAAACCAGTGTTTATGGCGACCTGAGGAATTACAAAAACGACACGGGTGAGGGCCTTTACCGGAAGAGCATCTATACCGTCTGGAAAAGAACGGCAGCCCCCCCCACCATGCTGCTCTTTGACGCACCCAACCGGGAGACTTGCCTGGTGCGTCGGGGACGCACCAACACTCCCCTGCAAGCCCTCGCCCTGCTGAATGAGATCACCTATGTGGAGGCTGCCCGCAAACTAGCAGAAAGAATGATGGAAGAAGGTGGTCTGGATATGGATGCCCGTCTGAACCACGGGTTCCGTCTTGCCCTTGGGCGCAAGCCCTCGGCAGCCGAACTGGAAATCCTGCGCCAGGGTATCGACCGTGACCGACAAAGGTTCAACCAGGACCCCTCAGGTGCGGAAAAACTGATCGGCCTCGGAGAGGCCAAATCCAAGCCCGGCCTGCCCACGATCGATTTGGCTGCCTACACGCTGGCCGCCAATGTGCTACTGAATCTCGACGAATGCGTGACACGGGAGTAACAGCAACCATGCACCCAATTCACCCCGCGTCCCTGGCAGACCGACTCAATCGCCGTGTTTTTATAGGCTCGAGCCTGGCCGGTGTATTGGGGGGAATCGCCGCCGGGAAATTGCGTTCCGAGGAATCCGGCACCCACTGGCTCATGCCCGGTATTCCCAAAGCAAAACGCGTGATCTACCTGTTCCAATCGGGCGCGCCCTCGCAGATGGATTTGTTTGATCCCAAGCCACAGATGGAGAAGCGACGCGGGGAGGATTTGCCTGAAAGCATCCGCAAGGGACAGAGGCTGACTACCATGACCAGCGGGCAATCGAAATTTCCCGTGGCGCCATCTGTTTTCAAATTCCAACAGCACGGAAAATCCGGCCTGTGGTTGAGTGACGCCTGGCGATACCTTCCCCGTGTTGCGGATGAATTGTGCATGGTGCGCACGGTGCACACCGAGGCCATCAATCACGATCCTGCCATCACCTTCATGCAGACCGGGAACCAATTGCCCGGCAGGCCAAGCATCGGCGCCTGGGTCAGTTACGGACTGGGCAGCCCCAACCGGGACCTGCCAAGCTACGTGGTATTGACCAGTTTTGGAAGCGGCCGACCGGATGATCAGCCCCTTTATGACCGGCTTTGGAGTGCGGGCTTTCTGCCGGGCAAGCATCAGGGTGTGAAATTCCGCAACAAAGGGGACGCGGTGCTTTACCTCACCGACCCTCCCGGGGTGGACCGATCCACCCGGCGCTCCACTCTGGATCGACTGGCAGGCCTGAATGGTTTGCACCACAGGGACCTGGGTGATCCCGAGACCGAGACCCGGATCAGCCAGTACGAAATGGCCTTTCGCATGCAGGCCAGTGTCCCGGACTTGTTGAATGTAAGGGGTGAGTCCCGGGAAACGCTGGACATGTATGGCCCAGACGTCACACGCCCTGGCAGTTACGCGGCCAACTGTTTACTGGCCCGCCGACTGGCAGAGCGTGATGTCCGGTTCATCCAGCTTTTCCACATGGGTTGGGATCATCATGGCAATTTGCCCTCCGCCCTGCGGGGACAATGCAAGGACACCGACCAGGCCACTACCGCCCTTTTGATGGACCTGAAGCGGCGCGGCCTGCTGGAAGACACCTTGGTGATCTGGGGTGGGGAATTCGGCCGCACCATCTATTCACAGGGCGGCCTCACCGAGACCAATTACGGCCGCGACCACCATCCGCGCTGCTTCAGCATGTTCCTGGCTGGTGCCGGCGTGAAAAAAGGCATTACCCACGGGGAAACGGATGACTATTGCTACAACATCGTGCGTGATGGAGTGCATGTGAACCAGCTCAATGCCACCATCCTGCATCTGCTGGGCATCAATCACGAACGGCTCACTTTCACCCACCAAGGCCTGGAGGCCCGGCTGACAGGGGTGGAGCCGGCGCCGGTGGTGAAAGAGCTCTTGGCCTAATCCATGCAAACCTTTGGTAAGCCCGGAAAAACAAACGGGCCACCAACCATCCTACAAAATCACCTTAATCAGTCCGGATTGCGCCGGAGGGATTCGTCTTTCAAGACGATCAGGCCCTGTGAATCGAGCTCAGCCCCGGTGGCCTGGCGACGCAGGTCTTGCATGAGAAGATCTTCATAACGCAGGTTGGTGGCCTGGTTGAGACGCTGGTACAAGTTGTCGGGCTCATTCATTTCGCGCTGCTTGCTGGCCCCCTGATAAGCAGCCTTGAATTCGCTTTCGGACGGGGCCACCTTGCTGGTGACCAAAGCGAGATACAACGAGGTGCCCGGGTTATCAGCGAGTACAATCGCATTGCCCGGTTCGGCATCGGCCAGCAAAAGGAGGCTTTCCGGCCTGGGGTAGCGGATGGAATTCAATGGAATGCGACTCTGCTCGTAGGAGCCGGCCATTGCTGGTGAAAACGAGGGGGACCGCTGCAGATTGGATTTGCCATCAAAGGAAGTTGTGGCGGGGGCTGTTTTCAGCTCGGGAAACTTTTCCTTCAACTTGGCCATGCATTGCTCACCGGTCACGATATCCACCGGCTTGCCACCCGTGCAGGTTTTGACAAAGTCCTGATATTCCTTGGCCTTTCGTCGAACTTCACGCACCTGACGGCGCAGGAGAATCTCGCCCACCACCATCGAGCGCACCTC
>CAWUOE010000255.1:0-5390 GCA_963923355.1 uncultured Gemmataceae bacterium
GGTGGATTTTCGGCCGCGATTGCCGGATATTCGCCATCCGGTCCTGCTGATCCATGGCAACCGGGACCGCCTGGTGGGCCCACCCTGTCGAGATACCCTGAAACGGGGTTTGCCCAACCACCAGGAGGTGGTGCTACAGGGCTGCGGGCATGTGCCCTGCTATACAGACACCGAGGCCTTGGCTGCGGTGGTGGCGGAATTTTTGGGCCAGTGATCGCAACCCGGATCAGGGGTTGCCCCCAGCCTTTTGCACTTGGACCAGATTGTCGAAAAAAGTGGCACCCCCGCCGAGGTCGGTCAGGGCGGAGCTGGTGGTCATGTTCACTCCAGAGCCATCGGGCGTGTAGCGCGACCACCAGATGCCGAAGGCGGTGACAACCCCTGGACGGGTGTCTGCTGTGACTTCGGCTTTGGCAGTGAAGTGCCCGCGGCGATTCCATGTTTTCACGGTCTGGCCCGAGGTGATGGCGCGTGCCTGCGCGTCCTGCGGGTGGATCAGCACTCTGGGCGCCCCGTGGATTTGCCGCAATGCTTCGATGTTCACAAAGCTGGAGTTGAGGAACTCCGGTTCGGGCGGGCAAATCATTTGAAGGGGGAAATCGGCAGCCAAGTCCGCGCGGGTGAGCGGATCCTCGTGTGGCGGGACATAGTGTGGAACCGGATCGATTCCCTTCGCAGCAAGGCCCGGGCTGACCAGTTCGCATTTGCCAGACGCTGTGCCGAACAGACCTTCGGCGTAGGGGGAATAATTCGTCGGCAGGTTGAGCCGGATGGCACCCTCTGCCAGCAGGCGCTGGCGAGTGATGCCAGCCAGTGTGCCGGCGGGGCGGAAAGGTTTCGTGTCTGTCCGCTCGGTCAACACTTCATCGATCAACTCCTCATCGGTGGCGGCAAACAGGGATGGATCCAGGTCCATCGCTTTGCCCAACAGGCGGAAAATCTCGGTATTCGGTTTGCTGTCCCCCACCGGTGCGATGGCAGGTTGGTTCAATTGCACCATGAGGTGGCCGTAGCTGGTGTGGATGTCCCAGTGTTCCAGTTGGGTGGTTGCTGGAAGCACGAGATCCGCATGAAGGGCGGTATCCGTGAGGAAGTGCTCCAGCACCACCGTGAAGAGATCCTCCCGGCGCAGTCCCTGGAGGACCCGGTTCTGGTCGGGACAGACCGCGGCAGGGTTGGAATTGTATACCACCAGGGCGCGGACAGGGGGACCTGGCAATTCGCCCGCGAGGGCCTCCGCAAGGCTGCTCATGTTGATGGTGCGTGTGCCTGGGGGGATCAGGTCGTGCCGTTCAAACACGGAGTCAGCCTGCGTGGCATACAGTTGGCTTGTACTCAGCAGGGCTCCGCCGCCCGGGTGTTTCCAATCCCCCGTCAGGGCCGGCAGGCATGTGATGACACGGACAGCCATCCCGCCACCACCATGGCGCTGCAGGCCATAGTTGAGGCGGATGAGCGTCGGGCGGGTGGTGCCATAAAGGAGCCCGAGACGCTCCACCTCGTCCACCTGCAAATCGCAGATGGAGGCGACCTTGTCAGGCGAGTAGTCCCGAAGTACCCGCTCACGCATTTCGGGCCAACCCAGGCAGTATTTATCCAGATAGTCTTGGTCCACCATGCCGTCACGGGCGAGGATATGGGCGATACCCAGGGCCAGGGCGCCGTCCGTGCCGGGGCGGGGTGCGATCCACCAGTCGCTGCGGGCGGCGGTACGGCTGCGGTACGGATCAACGCAGACGAGTTGTGCTCCCGCCTTTTGGGCCTGTAGCATCCGCACCCACAAGTGGCTGTTGGTGACCGCGGTGTTGGAGCCCCAGTTGAGGATAAGACGGCTGCTGGTGATCGTGTCGGGATCCACCACTGCCCTTCCGCCCAAGGTGACCTCGCAACCCGCCGCTCCGGCGGTGGCGCAGATGGTTCGATCCAAAAGCGAGGCGCCGAGGGCATGGAAAAAACGGCGATCAAGGCTGGACCCCTGCAGCTTGCCCATGGTCCCGGCATAGCTGTATGGGAGGATGGCCTGTGGGCCATCGGTTGATCTGGCTACTTGTAGCAAGCGATCCGCCACCCGATGGATGGCCTCTTGCCAACCGATGGGCCTGAATTGGCCCGAGCCCTTGGGGCCCACGCGCAAGAGCGGGGTTTTGAGTCTTTCCTTGTGGTAGGTCCGGTCGAGGTATCGCGAGACCTTGGTGCATAGAAAGCCACGGGTGAATGGTTGGCCAGGGTCGCCCCTCAGGCTGACTGCCACGCCATCGCGCACCCCCACGAGGATGCCGCAGGTGTCGGGACAATCGTGCGGGCAAACCGCACGCACCGTGCGCAATGGGATGGGATCAGCCATGAGGCGGGGCCTGGGGTTGATTGATCACTCGTCTGTCTTCTTGTTCATTTCCGCGATTTCTGCCATGGAGAGAGGGCGGATCTCAATGGCTTTCACCTCGCCCGTGGTGCGGTAGGTGGCCAGGCCCAGGGGACGGCAGGCCATGCATTCCAGTCGGATGCCCACCTTGCGATCCTCGGTACCGACATTGACAAGGCGCTTGTCACCAATGAATGTCTGAATCCGTTTATCGCTGACACGCACCCGGAAGGTGTACCATTTTCCTTTTTCAAAAGTGAAACTGCCGGAGGTGTCGTTTTCCGAGGCATCCATCCCGTCGAGTGTTGATAGTCCGACGGTTTCGCCTCCCCAGCCTCCGGTCACGAAGGAGCAGTGGCTGGCTCCAACAGGGAATGTGACTGTGGCGAAGAAATCATCACCTTCCACGCGGCGCGCCTGAAAACGGAGTTCATAGTTGGTGGTGGGCAGATCCTTGCGTGTGGTGACGATGCCCGTCATGGGACCGTTTTCACCGCGTTTGCCTGTCCGCATGCACAGTGCGCCATCCTTTACCGCGCACTCACCTGGTTTGTAGAGGTCGGCGGCCTTCCAGCCTTCCATGCTTTTACCGTCAAACAAGGGTTTCCAGGCAAGCTGCTTCTCTTGGGCATGTACCAAGCCGACAGCCGACATAAGGGTAATGCCCATTAACAGGGTGTTGATTCGCATGGGTTTCACCTTTCATTTTCAAATAAGTAAGGGGTGGGGTTCAGCCTGTGGGTCTGTCAAACTGGGTATTGGGTGCACCTGCCAGACGCAACAACTCCAGAATGCCCTCGTCCCGCAATTTGTCCGCCTCGTCGCCTTTGGCGTGGGAGTAGAGTGTGAAGGCTACCTCGAGGCCTTGCTCGTTGTATCCTTCCAGGCCAACCTTGGCGCGGGCGGCCTCATGCCGGTGAGCCTGGGCTTCCAGCCATGTTCGAAACCGATCTCGCAATCCCTGGGCTTGCTCCGCGGATACCGGTGGCGGGATGGTCACCTTGCCCTGGACCCGCTTATTGACCCGCAGGCCCAGGTTGTCGATGGTTCCTCCTGCCAGTGTGGAATTGGGTAGCACCAGGATGCTGTCTTCCTTGGTCTTGAGCCGGGTACTGCGGAATCCCACGGACTGGACGGTCCCCTCGACGCCGCCGACCTTGATCAGGTCGCCCACGCTGAAGCTGTGATCGCCGATAAGCAGCATGGTGGCAAAGAGGTTTTTCAAAGAATCCTGCGCTGCCAGTGAAACGGCCAATCCCACCACCCCCAGCCCGGCAAGGAATCGGCCCAGCAAAGTGCCATCATCAAAACAATTGACGAGGTAGATGAGGCCTGAAACGAGGAGTGCGACCTTCATCAGGCGGCTGAAGAAGGGCAGCAAAAGGTCCTGGAAACCACGAATTTTTTCGGTGGCAGATTCCGGAATATGGGTCATCATCCGGGCGATGATGTCAATGATGCCAAACCCGGCCCATACCCCTGCCAGGGCCAAAAGGATTTCATCCAGCCCGAACAGGAAACCGGAGATCGGTGTCGGCAAATCCAGGGATGGCAGCAGCCAGAATCCAGCCAGAATGGTCAGGAAAAACGCAGATCCCCTCAGCCTGCGGTGTAGCCATTCGGGATCGGTATCTTCTGGAAGCAGGCGTGCAACCAGTCGTGGCAGGAGCAGGGTCAGGCCCTTGTAGAGAATGACCATCACGGAGGCCAGAACCAGGATTCCCACCCATTCCCAAAGTTCAAACGGGCCGATCTGGTTGCGCAGGCCGTTGGGCATGGCCATGCGCAGGCGAAGGCCTGGGGCCTCCAGCCAGTCCGGCAGCCAGTGGATGTCGGAATCGGTGCTGACCGCCGAGACCACGGGAAGGGTGATCATGCGATCAATGGCTTCATCGAGATCATCGACCGTGGATTGCGTGAAGAGCCAGCCACGCTCGGGGTTTTCCATGCTCTTGCCAACCTGCACACGGCCGAGCGGGCCACGGTGCCAGAGGAAGGGCGGACCGTCCGGGTCGCTCGGAAGTTCGTGGAAGTAGACGTAATCGATGCGGTCAATCAGGGCCTTCAGCTTGTAGGCGAGTATGGGGCCAAGGGTAGAACGCGCCGATCGGGGGACACTGCCGAGGTCCAGACACTCGGCGGCCCTGTTGACCTGCCCCTCATTCATGGAGCGAAGGAAAGTGCTGAAGGTTTCCCGGGGAGAATTTCGGCCATCCAAATGGGCGCCCTGCCCGCGGTCTTTCAGGCTGAGAGCCTCGTACATCTGGGGAATACGAGCGACGGTTTTGGCTGAGAATAGCCAGCGCCCGTCGGCAACCCGGACAATGCGGGCCCTAGTCTCACCCTGGCCCAGGGTTGCGGGCGGGGCGTTGTAGTGGTTGTCCAACTCGCTGGTGTTGGGGCGGATCTTGCGGAGGATCACCTCTAGCTTTTCTGCGAGTTTCGGACCGAGTCGCCTGGCTTCCTCCTCTGACAATTCCGACAAGTCCAGGGCTTTGGAAGCCTCCTCCAGCTTGGTGTCGTTGTGCTCAGCCTGGTCCATGTCCTGAAGGAATCCCCGCAACATGGCGCGGGGTGAACCGAATTTCGCGGGGATGTTTTTGGGAGGCGCATCCGAATCGGCGGGTCCCGTGTCCGCCGGCACCACCTTGTCCAGCAGTATCCACCGGGGATCGACTGGTCGATCTTTCAGCAGGTTGTAGAGTCGGTCGACATCCTGGACGGATTGACGGGTGAATTGCCAGCGGTCGGGTTGACCGTCCAGGTGATTTCTCTCGCCAATGATGGCGCCATCATTGCTGATGAAGTAGGTGAAAGGACGGTGCTTGGGGTCCACCGGGATGTTCTGGGGATGGGGATAGGGCAGGCGCTGGAAGACCAAGGCCAGCTTGCGCGCCAAGTCGCGCCCCACTTCACGGCGTTTTTCAGGCGGAACACCGGACATGTCAAGGCACTGTGCCGCACCCTGAAAGTCCCCCCGCGTGGCGCGGTCCATGAAGGTCACGATCAACTCGGTGGGGTCGCCCAA
>CAWUOE010000256.1:0-5390 GCA_963923355.1 uncultured Gemmataceae bacterium
ACCGGGGGGTGGGGGAGGAGGCGGTTGGTACCCGCGGATCATCGGCGAGTTGAGAAGCGTGAAACCTGAATGGGTCACTTGGCTGATCGCCAAAGGACCCGAGGGGCACAGGGCCCGGGTGGTCGCGAACGGCTGGATCGGGATGTCCGGCTTCGGTTGCAGCGGGGCGATCATCCAACTGTCCCACGCGGGATCGTAGTGCGTGCGCTCCCCCAGCAGCCAGGTGTTGCTGGTGCCATCGAGGATGTCCGTCAGGCGCACCGGCTGGTTGCCGGCGTAGGGCTTGGCCAGCATTCCCGTCTCAAAGAACACCCCGTCCGCCTTGTTGTCTTTCCACGGCAGCACCCGGCTGCCGCCGTTGCCCCCGTAGCTGCTGAGGGCCGAGACCCACAGCCCGGGCAGGATGTCGTAGGGGTTGGTCGGCATCGATGCCGTCGGGCAGACGAGGGTTTTCACCACCGTCCGCGCCGGGCCGCCCGTCGTCATGTTGGCCGCTGGGTCGGCCCAGTTCCAGGCGGTGTACATGGCGGTCTGCTCGATATGCGGCAGCAGATAGACCAGAAAACTGGCCTGCCGGCCCGGATCGCGCGAATAGCCCGGCGGCAACCGGCCATCGGTGTCGTGGTGGTTGTGGCAGGCCATGGCCAGTTGCTTCAGGTTGTTCTGGCAGCTCATCCGGTTGGCCGCTTCGCGCACCTTCTGCACCGCGGGCACCAGCAGGCCCACCAGCACCGCGATGATCGCGATCACCACCAGAAGCTCGATCAGGGTGAAACCGCGGCGTCGTTGCATGGCATGGCCTCTCGTGTGGCTGCTATACAACCATAGCCCCAAAACCCTCCGGGGCAAAATCCGCCGGAGGGGAAAAGCGTGCAAACCCTGCCGGTTAATCGGACGGGGAAAGAAAAAGGGCCCGGCGACCATCCTGTCGCCGGGCCCCGATTGGGCCATTCCATCAGCCCGTGGCCGTAAAGTGCCGCGGAGGGCTGATTACTTCAGTTCCTTCACTTCCACCTTCTTGATCCACACCTTCGAGCCCGGGTCGTGCTGCTGGATGGCGAAATGGCCCTTCAGGAACAGTTCCTTGGGGTTGTCGATGTCGCGGTCCACGGTCACCTTGTCGTTCACCTTGATGGTGATGTGCTTGCCCTTGGCGGTCACTTCCTGCACGAACCAGGTGTCCGGGGGGACCAGGATGTCGGTGACGATGGGCCCCAGAGAATACAGGCTGCCGGTCTTCACCTTGTCGCCGCCGGTGGAGTTGATCTGGGCCTCGTAGCCGTCCTTGCCGCTGACGGGGAAGGCCTTCTTGAACTTGGTGCGGAAATACTGGCCGCTGTTGCCCTTGTCGGAAATCTTGACATGCAGGCGATAGACAAAGTCGGTGTAGTCGTCGCGCTCGGTGAACAGGTGGCCGGCGGGGCCGCTGCCCACGATCATGCCGTCTTCCACCTTCCACACGGCCTTGTCGTCGGGGTGGGTCTTCCAGCCCGTCAGGTCCTTGCCGTTGAACAGTTGGGTGAACCCTTCGCTGTCCTGGGCCATGGCGGGGGCCACGCCCAGGCAGACGGCGCACAGCGCCAGCCAAAAACGTTTCATCATGGGAGGGCAATCCTTCCTGGCGGGGCCCGGGCCGCGCGCCCCCAGGCGTTTGGTCGATCCCCGCTTGCAGGCCCCATGGTACCCGAAAAATTCCGCGCCACAACAAGGAAAAAACGCGCAAACAGCCCGGGCTTTCCTGTTACAGTGTCAGCCTGCCGGATTTCCTTTTCCCACCTGGTTCGGAGCCCTCCCCGCCATGCGTTCCTTCCTCGCCGTTTCCCGGGTTTTCGGCGTTTGCGCCGCCGCCGCGCTGTGCCTGACCTCCATCCGGGCGGAGCCACCCAAAAAAGACGCCCCGCCCGTGCCCAAGGACCAGATGACCCGCCTCGATGACGGCACCTCGCTGAAGGGCTGGCATGTCAGCGCCAAGAGCGGCCACTCCGGCACCAGCAAGAACAAATCCGGCGGCAAGTGGGTGGTGGTGGATGGCGCCATCACCGGCAGCCAGGACATCCCCGGCAACGGCGGCCTGGTTCTCACCGATGAGCAGTTCGGTGACTTCGAGGTGCGCATCGAGATGAGGAACGACTACGGCCCCGACAGCGGCCTGTTCCTGCGCAGCACCGAGAAGGGCCAGGCCTACCAGGCCATGATCGACTACCACGACAACGGCAACCTGATGGGCGTCTACGGCGAGGGGCTGTCCGGTGGCATCCACCGCCGCAACTTCTCCTTCAAGGGCCCGGTCACCAGCATCGTGGTGGACGAGAAGGCCGACTTCAAAGCCCCGTTCGACGCGAAGAAATGGCCCGAGCTGTGGAAGGCCGACGAGTGGAACGAACTGCGCGCCCGCATCATCGGCAACCCGCCCACCGTCACCACCTGGATCAACGGTGTGAAGACGATGGAGTTCACCGACACCGAGAAGCGCCACCCCGACAAGGGCTCCATCGGCCTGCAGGTGCACGGCGGCGGCGACTACACCAAGCAGTTCGTCCGCTACCGCGACATCCGCGTCAAGAAGTTCGACTGATCCCATGACCAGCCAGCCGACCGGCACCATCGACAAGGAAGCAGGCACCGGGGCGAGGTACGCCGCCCTGGCTGCCGCCCTGCTGGGCTGGCTGTTCGACGGGTTCGAGATGGGCCTGTTCCCGGTCATCTCGCGCCCGGCGCTGATGGACCTGCTCGGCTACACCGGCCAGGCGATGACCCCCGAAAGGGAAGGGGCGGTGGGTGCCTTCAACGGCATCATCATCGCCGCCTTCCTGGTGGGCGCCGCCACGGGGGGCGTGCTGTTCGGCTGGCTGGGCGACAAGCTCGGCCGCGTCCGCGCCATGGCCCTCAGCATCCTCACCTACGCCGGCGTCAGCGGCTTGGGGGCGTTTGTCGGCCTCACGGGCCTGGAGTCGGTCATTCCCGGTGCCTGGCAGATGGTGGCGGTGCGCTTCATTGCCGCTTTGGGCATGGGCGGGGAATGGGCGCTGGGCGTCTCGCTGGTGATGGAACTGTGGGGCGACCGGTCCCGGGCCCTGCTGGCGGGCCTGATCGGCGCCGCGGCCAATGTGGGCTATGTGCTGGTGGCGCTGCTGAGCCTGGGCATCGGCCAATTGAAAGACCTGCTGGGCGGTTTGGAACTTTCCCCCTCGTGGGTGGAATGGCGGCTGCTGATGCTGATGGGGGTGCTGCCGGCGGTGCTCACCTTTGTCATCCGCCTGTTTGTGCCTGAATCCCACCGGTGGGAAGCCGAGAAGGCCACGGGCTCCACCACCGCCTGGAGCGGGGTGGACCTGCTGGGGGTGCTGGTGGGTTCGGTCGCGGGCCTCGGCATTCTGGGCGTGTGGGCCGACAACGGCTGGGGCTATGGCACCCGCCTGCTGGTCACCCTGCCGCTCTTGGCGGTGGTGGTGGCGGGTTACCTCTACCCGGTGCACGCCTTCGAGCGCCGCTTGTCAGGCCGGGGCGACACCCTGAAACGCAGCGCCATCCCGCGCATGGTGCTGGGGGCCTGCCTGTCCGGCGTGCCCCTGCTGGGCACCTGGGCCAGCGTGCAATGGGCACCCACCTGGGCGGCGGAACTGACCAAGGAGGCCAAAAAGGCAGAAGACCGCGGCGAGGCTCCCCCGGAGTTGCCCGGCGCGGTGGTCCGCGAGGCCAAGGCGTACACCCAGATGTCATCCGCTTTGGGAGCCTCGGTGGGTGCGCTGCTGGGTGCGCTGCTGGGGATGGCCTCTGGCCGGCGCTGGGCCTATGTGCTCTTGTGTGTGGGCTCGCTGGGCGCGGTGCAACTGTTCTTCAGAACCAATGCGGGTCTTTCGTGGTGGTTTCTGGCCAGCGCGTTCCTGATGGGCGGCGTGTCCGCCGCGTTCTACGGCTGGCTGCCCCTGTACCTGCCCGAACTGTTCCCCACCCGCCAGCGGGCCACGGGGCAGGGGTTCAGCTTCAACTTCGGCCGCGTGGTGGCCGCCGTGGGTGCGCTGCAGACCGGCGCCCTGATGAAGGGCTACTTTCAGGGCGACTACGCCAAGGCCTGCTCCATCATGGCGCTGGTCTACCTGGTCGGCCTGCTGGTGATCGTCTTCGCGCCTGAAACCCAGGGCGAGGCGCTGCCGGAGTAGGGGGTTGAAAAGCCAATCCGGGATTCATCCTTTTTACTTCGCAGTCGAATCCGCAAACGGGTCCAGGAACAACCCGGCTACCGGTTTGACCATCTTGGCGTTGTCCAGGCCCACCCGCTGGATCGGCACGGCACCGTCCTGAACCGGGCCCGTCGCCTTGCAGGGATCCAGCATGCCGTTCCAGAAATCCAGCACGGCGGTGCCGGCCTGCACAGTGCCCGGGTTGACCGGCACCAGTTTGTTTGGCACGCCGTGCCTGGAAAGTTTCATCTCGTTGGAGGTGGCAATTTCCGCAAAGCCAGCGGGGTTTCGTTGCAGGTCGGCCAGCGCGTCGGGCTCCATGCGCAATTCGGTTCGGGGCAGCTCCACGGTCCAGGGCATGTACGGTTTGTCCCGCCGAACCAGGTACACCAGCAGTTTAACGCGGTCCCCCCCGGAAGCCTCCGCGGCGAACCCTCGGGCCCACCTGTCACCGCAACGCATGGAAAGGGGCGTGCCCTTTGGAATTTCGCCGGTTGGCACAGTTTGCAGTGCCGGGCTTGTCGGGCCGGCGGCGGAAGTCACCGCGGGAGGCGGGCCTTTGCGGGCCGCCTCGGCCAGTTGCTCCTGCGTGCCGAACCAGATCACATCCGATACCCGCGAGGCCTTGCCGGAGCCCATGTTCATGGTGGCCTGCTTCATTTCAAGATATGCCCTGATGCCATGGTTGATTTTTCCACGGTAATCGAGCAGGCCCGAGGTGATTCCACGGATCGTCCCGCTATCTATTGGCTGGATCAAAGTTGAGGGCATGGCAAACACGCGGGCTTGCCCACCATTGGCGGGCAGAAGGACAAGGTTCAATTCCGCGGCCATGGTGCGCACCACCACGGGGCGCTTGTAAGCCACGGACAGTGTCTCCTGGCCGAATTCGTTGGCAATCAGTTCCGGGGCCGACAGCTTGATCGGCGATGCCGCGATCTCCTCGGCCAGCGGAGGGATGTTGGTATTGAGCCAGCTTTCGATTTGGCCGGGTGCCAAGCCGCCACCAACTTTGGCCGAGGGGCCTGCCACCCCACAACCACCGGACAGCAATACAAGCCCGCCCAGGAAGGCCGTCCAAAAAGGCCCGGACTGTTTCGTCTGTCCGGGGGTAGCCTGGTCATTGCAATGGTCCATCGGGGCCCTTTCATTTCTTGGTGGTTGTCAAAACCGCGGGATGTGGCAAAGAATCATTGTACCGAACCAGTT
>CAWUOE010000257.1:0-5370 GCA_963923355.1 uncultured Gemmataceae bacterium
GGCAAGGCCATCTACTGCGACATCCTGGATCTGCTGGCCCGCGAGGGCACCCGCATGGATCACAAGGAGCGTTTGGGATGGCACAGGGAAACCCTGGGCAGGCGCCAGCAGGAGCGGGTGGGCGACCGTCTGGAGCGGGAGGAGTTCTTGCGACAGGCGGAATTCCTGACCGACAGCCTTGAAAACGGAAGGCACAAGGCGGTGGGGAAGGCGATTCTCCACAGCCTGCGCCTTTCCGGCGAAATGCCGGTGCAGGCCAGATTGGCCGAGGAGTTGGGTTTGACCGATACCGAGGTGACCCGTTCCAAACAGGGTTGGCAAACAGCGCTGCGCGGTCCCAATGCGGACCGCGCGGTCGTTTTGGAGGGTGGTTTTGTTGACGAAACTCCAAACGGTGTACTCAAGGCCTGAATGGGTTCAGGGGCGGGGGTTGGCCCAATGGGCCAACCCTTTTTTCCCACCAAGGACAACCTCGCCGGTTTGGGCATGGATGGCCATGGCGTCTATCCTGCCCACCCCCGCATCCCAGGTCCGTTTCGATTCCAGACTACCGCTGTCAGGATCCAGCCAATAAACGCGCCCGCTATCGCATCCCACCACAAGGGTATCCCCCGTGGGTGACCATCGGACGGCCCTGGGGATGCTGTCCAATCGGCTGAAACGCACCAGACGGGCTATCGAGGGCTGCCACAGGCGTACCGTACGGTCCTCCCCGGTGGTGACAACCATTTCCGGGGAGGTTTGGCCGCCAACGGTCGGTCGCACAGCCATGTCGCTGATGGGGCGAAGGTGGTTGTCCATCGATTTTTCCTGGCGGGCCGTTTGCGCGTCCCACACCTGCAGTGACAGATCGATGCTGCACGAAACAACCTGCTTGCCGTCCCGCAGAAAAGCGATCGCCACCACCGCCTTGGAATGGCCTCGATAATTCACCACCCTTTCAGGCACGGCTCCCTGCGTCCACCGGAAAACGGTGCAGGTGTTGTCGGCCCCACCGGTGACAATTCGGCCTCCGTCAGGCGACCAACCGGCACCATAGATCAAGTCTGTATGGGCTTGGAACCGGGTCAGGGATTTCAGGCCCGGCCAAGACAGTATTTCCAGTTCACCCGCTTCTCCCGGCCTGCCACCCACTGCCAGCACAGCCGAGCGGTTGGGGGAGAACACCAGGCCGTGGATATGGGCCAAACGGCATTCCGCCTTGTAGTTTTCCTTCAAGTCCGGCCAACTCAATACCCGTAAACCATCCTGAGAGGCAGCCAGTACCTGCTCACCACCCGGGCTGAAAGCCAAAGCGGTGACCGGTGGCTTGGTTTGGCACAGCAACTGGGCGCACAGCCAGGGAACCAGCAGGGTCATCCGATCAAGCCCCGGATCACCTGACCCCCTTGGTTGACTTGAACCGGTCGGCCATCAGGCGTTCGCAATTCACCCCGGGGATCCACTCCAAGCAGGGTGAAAAGCGTGGCAGCCAGGTCCGCGGGGGTCACAGGTTGGTCCTTGGGGCTTTCCCCAACCCGGTCGCTCGAGCCGAACACCTGTCCGCCGGAAATCCCTCCCCCGGCAAGCAGCACGCTGAAGACCCGGGGCCAGTGGTCGCGCCCTGCCCGGGTGTTGAGTTTCGGAGTACGCCCGAATTCACCCATCACCACCACCAGGGTGGTTTGCAAAAGCCCCCGCTCGCCAAGGTCCCCCAGCAAACCCGAAAGCGCCAGATCCAGCGAGGGGATCAGCCCCACACCTTGCTTGGCGCCACTGTACCCGTCACGCAATTGCAGCGTCAGCGACTCGTGCGTGTCCCATCCCGTGTTGAGCACCGTGACAAACGGCACGCCGGCCTCCACCAGGCGTCGTGCCAACAGGCACGATTGCCCGATGGTCCGGGGACCGTAGCGCTCGCGCGTGGCTGCTTTTTCCAGGTTAAGATTGAAGGCAGCCTTCGCCTGCGGGGATACCGTCATGCGGAACGCCTGCTCAAATCCCGGATCTTTCGGGGCCGCGGCTTCCACCGCCTGTTGCGCCTCCTCAAAAAGGTTCAGGAATTCGCGCCGTCGCTCCATTCGCCCGGCGGTGACCCGGGGGAACAGATCCAGATCCCTCACCTGGAAGTCCGCCTTGGCGGGATCGCCTCCCGTGGCGAATGGACGATGGGCTGGTCCCAGGAATCCCGAACCCGCCGTCGGCCGGAAATCAGGTACGGCGATATAAGATGGCAATATCCCCGCCTGCGGGCGGCCATGGGATACCACGGCCCCATAACTGGGATATTCCAACACCGGTGATGGCTTGTATCCCGTGAGCAGGTAATGGTTCGCGATGCCATGTTCACCCAGTGGTGACGTCATCGACCGTACCACGGCCAAATGCTTGGCTTGCCTCGCCAGGTTGGGCAAATGCTCGCAAAGTTCCAAACCGGGAACCGTGGAGGCGATCGGTCGAAAAGGGCCCCGCACATCCGCCGGCACATCCGGCTTCAGGTCAAAGGTTTCCAGGTGGCTGGGCCCGCCGTCCAACCAAATCAGGATGCAGGATTTCGCCTTTGAGCCGGGCCGGCTGTTTCCGGCACGCAATCGCAGTCCATCGGCCAGGGCCAAACTGCCCAAGGCGCCCAGTCGCACAAAGTCGCGCCTGCATGGCCCACCAGTTGCCCGGGGCAGGTTGAAAGTTTGCCGTGGCATTCTGCCTCCTTCTACGTGGCTCAGTGCACGGTGGTGAAAGCCTTGCTGTTTAGCAAAGCCCAGACAAAATCTTCCAGGATCGCGCGCCGGTCCGCTGGTGTTTTTTCAGGTCCCAATCGGCTCGTCCAGAGGGCAGTCTCGCGGGGGTCGGGCTTTCTGCCCAGCGCTGCCTGATAAAAATCAGCCACAATCGCCTGGTCTGATTTACCGCTGTCGATCAGCCGTGCAAGCCGGCCTTCGGTGGATCCAAGGCGTTGATTCAGCAGCGCACCATTAAGCAGGTGAAGCCGGGCGGGCAGCCCGCCACCGCTGGATCCTTCCTGGCAGTTGGCCCCCCGTTGACACCGTCCCAGGGCATCCAGTGCGGGGGCCGGGCTCAGCGGGTCCCACAGTGTGATCGCCCGGGTGCCCGCTGGCTTGCCCGGATAGGTATCCGGCACCCCCAGCACCTGGCTGAAGGCATCGGCGAGCACTTCCGGCTCAGCTCCATGGGGATTGTAATGGGTGTAATAAATCCCACGGGCCACCTCTTCCTGCTGGAAGGAGGCGGACCTGCCAAAGGCGCTGGACAGGGCGATTTGGCCGAGGAGGTGCTTGAGGTTGTAGCCGTGTTCCCGGAAATCGGCGGCCAATCGTTCCAGCAGGCGCGGATGGCTCGCAGGATTGGTGTCGCGCAAGTCATCGACAGGTTCCACCAAACCCCTGCCAAACATCGCTTTCCAGATTCGGTTGACTTGGGCTTTGGCGAAAAGCGGATTGTCCGGGTGCACCATCCAGGTCGCGAATTCCTGCCGTGGGTCGTCCAGAACGTTCAGGAATCGGGTTCCGGGCAGACGGGGTTGGGCCGGACTGCCGGTGCGCGGATTGGTCACTTCTCCACGCGTGCCAACCTGCACCACCCGGCCCCGTTCCAGTTTGGCGAATACGGCCGCCAGGCCGTGGTAATCATCCTGGGTCCATCGGTCCAGCGGATGGTTATGGCAATTGGCGCAACCCAATTGCACACCAAGAAATGCCCTTCCCACTAGCTCTGCCTGGCCCCGGGCATCCTGGGTTTGGCGGGAGAAGTTGGCCGGCCCCATCGTGCGCGTGTCACCGGTGGCTGTCACCAGTTCGCGGCTCAGCAGGTCAAGCCCCATCGGTTTTTCACCCTGCAGGCTGCCCCGCAGCCAGGCCGTGTATGCGGCCGTTTCTCCCTGGTCACCCGGTTGCGTGCGCAGGCCAAGCCAGCGCGCATATTTCAGCGTCCAATAATCCTGAAAGGTTTCACTGTTCAGCAGTTGCTGGATACGCCTTGCTTTTTTGCCCGATGAAACGTCGCCCAGGTAGGAGGCGGTTTCCTCCGGGGTTGGCAGGGTGCCGGTCAGGACCAGGGACAAACGCCTCAGAAACACAGACTCAGCCGACGGTTGGCCGGGTTGCAGCCGCAGCAGCGCCAGGGTGCTGTTGATCTCCTCGTCGATCCAATGTTCCGCAGCCAACTGGGTCACATCTATCGGGGTCTTGCCCATGGGCAGCGTCAGCGTGACCGGTGTCACCCTGTCCAAAAACCGCGCCGTCACCGTGTGTCTTCCGGGTCGGCGAACGGTGAAACGGGCCGCCTCCCCGGGTTCCATGTCGCTGGTTACCGAGACGCTGGCTGGGTCTGCAGGAGTGAAAACGGTCCAGGCGGTCACATCCACCTTTGGGCCTTGGTCAAAACTGGCCCAGACTCGTCCGATGGCAGGTTGGCCAGGTTGCGTCACCTCGGCCGGTTCAGTGATCACCTCCAGGCGGCTGAGAGCCCGTGCCTTGCCCAAGGGGGCCCCACCGGCGATCCATCGCAGTAGCAAGCTCGCCCCTGCTCCATCCGGGGGCAGGGCCACATCGCCTCCATGCTGGATGTGGCCGGTCGGTTTTTTTAACAGCAGGCTTTCACCCGGCCTGGCCAGGTTGATCCGCCGCCCCTTGAACGCTTGGGTGATGGCTTCGTGGTCCGCTTCCGGGTCGGCACCCAAAAGCGAAAGGTGAAAGCCACCGCGTCCGGCGGTGGCCCCATGGCAGGCTCCGCTGTTGCAGCCTGCCCGGGTCAAAACAGGGATGATTTCGGTGGCAAAATGCGGGGTGGCGGGGTCGGACCCCGCCAGCAGGCACGCGATCAGCCACCAGGGGTTCACGGCTGGCCGCCCCGGTTGCCGGGTTGGGCGGGTTTCGCACCATATTTCTTGGCCCATTCGCGCAGGATTTCCTGCGCCTTGGGAGTGCCATAATCCTGCAGCTTGCCGCTGTTCACAATGGTGGTGGCAATACGCCCCACCTCGGTGCGGGCGGCTGCGTTTTCACGGATGTATTCCTCCACAGCCATGGCCGCTTTTTCCACATCCTCGGCCTTGGCATCCTTGCGGATAACGGGTCCGAGCAGGGGACGGAGGTTCGGGTCTTGCCGGGCGGGCTGGTTGGGGCGCATGGCTTCGGGCCTGCCCTCAATCTCGGCCAAGGTCGGTACCTTGCCGCCGGCTTCCTTCATCAGGGCGCCAAGGATCTTGGGAAGGTCCGCCTGCAGGCTGGGTTGGACCAGCGCGAAATTCGCCGTCACCAGATTTTTGTTCGCCACCAAGATGGTCAGCGATGCCTTGCGGTTCAGGCCATAGGCACCAGGCCCTTCGCGCCCATCCACGGAGATGCCTGTCGGCGCCTTCTCGGCCAGGGCATG
>CAWUOE010000258.1:0-5350 GCA_963923355.1 uncultured Gemmataceae bacterium
ACCGCGATGCCCTTGCGCGTCAGGCGGATGCCCGACAAGGGGCCGCCTTTGCCCGTCAGGGCGAATTGCGGCGGGTCGAAGCCAATGCCACCCTGCCAGACAGGGATCTGCTTTTCCCGGCCGATTGGAGCGAAAAATCAGCCCGGCGGACGGGGGAAGGAAAATACTCCAACCCGCACAAGCGAATCATCGCCGGATTGAACAAACCCGTCACCGCCAGCATGGACGCCGTTGACTTGCAAGGATTTTTTGACTGGTTCGAAAAACAGACGAATGTCGACCTGCAGGTGGATCGCAAGGCCCTGGAAACCATCGGGGTCGGCATGCAAACCGAGGTTCCTGTCAAATCACGCGGCTTGGCCGCAAAGAATCTACTGCGGAAGGTCCTGTCCGAACTCGGTGCAGCCTATATCGTCACCGACGATGGCCTGACGATCACCTCCCTGGAGGTTGCCAAGAACACCATGGTTACCCGGGTCCATTACGTGGGGGACCTGGTGTATGCGGTCAACAACTACCAGTTCCAGCCCCTGCCCGCTCAATATGCTGCGGCGTTCGGTTGGTTTGGCTGGGACGGGCTGGCACTAATGCAACAGCAGGCATGGAACGCCCCGCTGGCGAACCAGTTGCAGATGAACCAGAATGTCCAGAGTCTCATCAACTTGGTCAAGGGCACCGGTGACCCCGAATCTTGGGAACCAGTCGGCCAAGGCCGCGTCACCTACGACCCCATCACCAAATCCCTCATTGTGAAACAGACAGCGGAGTACCACTTCCGAAACGGACCCTGACCTGCCTCATTGGGGTCGCTTGGCAGGCTGGCCGTCCACGCCTCCCGGGGGCACCTTGTCCGCGAATTGGTCCTCATCACCCAACTCTTTTTTCAGTGCCATCATCCGGCTTTTCAGCTCGGCAACCATGGTTTGCTTGCCCGGCTCACTGATCAGGTTGCGTGTTTCCCGTGGATCAGTGGTCAGGTCATACAACTCCCATTGGTCGATCTTGTTGAAGTGGATGAGTTTGTGGGTGAGTGTGCGCACGCCAATATGGGGCTGCACCCGGTGGTCGGCCGGGTAATGGTAATAACGGTAGTACATGTCCGTTCGCCAGCCGGTGGGCGTGTTCCCCGCCAGAACACCCAGGGCATTTTTGCCCTGCATGTCTCCCGGGACCGGCAATCCGGCTGCGGCCAGAAAGGTGGGGGCGAAATCCACATTCAGCACCATGTCCCCGCTGGCTGCACCGGCCTTCACCTTGCCGGGCCACCGGGCCAGGAATGGCATCCTCAATGATTCCTCGTACATGAACCGTTTGTCGTACCAGCCATGGTCCCCCAGGAAAAATCCCTGGTCCGAGGTGTAGATGACCAGCGTGTTGTCCCGCAGGCCCAACTTGTCGAGGTGGTCCATCAGTCGACCCACATTGTCATCGACACTTTCCACACAAGCCAGGTAATCCTGCATGTACCGCTGGTACTTCCACACCTTGAGGTCGCGACCGGAAAGGCCCTCGGGGGGTTTTTCCTTCACGTCGTTGGGAGTCAGGTGATCGGCAACGCGCATGGTCGCCTCGCGGGCGGCATCCGACTTGCCGGCATAGTCATCATCAAAGGTTTCAGGCAGCGGCACCTGCACCTGCGACCACTTGGCCTTCTTGTCGGCCCGGGGCTGCCAGTTGCGGTGCGGGGCCTTGTGGTGACACATCAGGAAAAACGGCTTGTCTTTGGGTCGCTGATCCAGAAATTCCTGGCAAAAATTGGTGATCAGGTCCGTGCAATAGCCGCTTTCCTTCTTCCGTTCGGTCGAGGTGTAGAAGACCGGGTCATGGTACGCCCCCTGGCCCGGAAGGATTTTCCAGCGGTCAAACCCGGTGGGGTCGCTGCCCAGATGCCATTTGCCGAACATCCCGGTGTGGTAGCCGGCCGCCTGCAGCAGCTTGGCGACGGTCTGCTGGTTGCCATCAAACCGGTTGAATACCGGCACCCCGTTTTTGTGGCTGTATTTCCCGGTGAGTATCGCCGCCCGGCTGGGTGTGCAAATGGAGTTGGTCACAAAACAACGATCCAGGCGCACCCCTTCCCCGGCAAGCCGGTCCAGGTGGGGGGTCTTGTTGATCTTGGATCCATATGCCGAAATGGCATGGGCGGCGTGGTCATCCGTCATGATGAACAGGATGTTCGGCCGGCTCGAAGAGGTTTGATTCGGTGCCAGAATTCCGGACAACAGGCAGGCCAGCAAAACCATGGCTCACTCTCCCTTTTATGGGTGGTCACCCGGTCCAATCTAACCGCAAATCCATGCAAACGAAATCGGGCCTGCTTGCTGGGGGAAAGGAAATGTCCAGGATTCATGGTTTTCCTCCCATCGCCGGTCCCATGAGCCGCGTGCTGATTTTGGGTTCCATGCCGGGAATGGCCTCCCTGGCTGCAGGCGAGTACTATGCCCATCCACGCAACGTCTTCTGGCCGGTGATGGGCTCGGTGCTGGGCTTCGACCCATCAGCTCCCTACGGGACGAGGGTTCAAACCCTGGTGAGACAAGGTGTGGCGGTTTGGGATGTGCTCAAATGCTGCGTTCGTCGAGGAAGTCTCGACAGTTCCATTCAGCCCGCTTCGATGGTGGCCAATAATTTCCGTCAATTCTTCCTGCGGTGCCCCCAGCTCAGGCACCTCTGCTTCAATGGCTCGACTGCGGAAACTTTGTTTCAGAAACTGGTGGCGCCAAAACTGGGCACCCTGCTTTCTGAAGTGAACAGGGTTCGACTGCCTTCAACCAGTCCGGCTCACGCCACATTGTCAGTTGCCCGAAAATCGGAGGTCTGGCGCGCTTCGCTGGTCCCGTTTTTGGCGCTGGAATGATCATTTGCGTCGCTGGGGGGCAACCGCTGTCCATGGGTCCTCGGGCCAAGGATGCTTGGGGTATCTTCCGCGCAAATCTTTGCGAACCTGCTGGTAGGTGTTGTTCCAGAAACTGGCCAGATCATCCGTCACCTGCTGGGGCCGGTAATTGGGGGCCAACAGGTGCAGCAGGAGTCGAACTTTCCCTTGTGCGATCCGCGGGGTTTCCTTCCAGCCGAACAATTCCTGGATACGGGCAGCAAGCACCGGTGGCCGCCCGGGTTCATAACTCAATTGGACGCTGTTGCCGCTCGGCAGCGTGATCCGTTCGGGCGCATGGGCGTCCAGGTCCTTGGATTGCTGGTGTGTCAATCGGCCCGCCAGTGCCCCGTGCCAATCGGCGTTTTCCAGCTCCGCCAGCCCACGCAAACCCTGGCACAAGCCCAGCAATACCTCCCGCTCAAAGGACTCGTCCAGCGGGGGAAGCAAACCTGAAACTTCCTGATTCAGCCAGCGCCAGCGTGCGAGCAATTTCCCGGCCGGTGAATCTGCCTGCGGAAACACCAGGTTCCTTTTTTGCCAGGCGATTTCCGCCAGAAGTTCCGCGGTCTTTTCATCCCGCGCTGTCGGATGGTCCGTCTCGTCCAGGGTCAACCCGTGCCATTGCACTCGTTTGCGTGTTTCCACCCGGTTGGTCTTCTCGTCAAACCGCGTTTCCAGATGGGTCTTCCACCCTTCCGGATCCAGCCATTCCCTTTGGATCCCGCTGGCCAGGCGCACCATCGCCTCACCAGGGGCATCCATCAAATCCAGCGCGAGGAACAGTTCCTCATCGCGAACGGCTGAGCCTTCAGACAA
The DNA here is from genome assembly GCA_963923355.1 of uncultured Gemmataceae bacterium. Taxonomy (GTDB): domain Bacteria; phylum Planctomycetota; class Planctomycetia; order Gemmatales; family Gemmataceae; genus UBA6894. The sequence goes on from CAWUOE010000258.1 coordinate 3,695, forward strand.
TTTCGCCCCGCGGCCCGATGCCAGCAGAGCCCGCGGAGATTGTGGCTCGCGCCTGCGGGCCAATCTGGAGGGAAAAGCGGCCAACAGGGCCCGGCCAAGGTGTGCCTCATTCTCCCACACCGGCTCCATCCCGGGCGGTTCCTCGATCAGGCGGGCGATCTGGTCCCTGGCGCGCAGCAACCATTTGGCACGGCTTCCGGGCAAAAGGTCCGGCCTGCCACCCCGCTCAAATTCCTCCAGAAGGGCCAAAATATCCAGCAGGTCCGATGACGAAGGCGCAACCTTTGCCTGGCCGTAACCCCTGGCGCGGGGACGGGGGTCCCCCTCCTCCAGAACGGCGGCTGTGGCCGCCGCCAATCCGGGCACCCCCAGCTCCTGGCCCTTCACTAGCAGCACCCCCACGCGGGGCGAGAGGGGTAACGCGGCTAATCGGCTTCCCAACGCGGTGATTTTGCCATGAACCAGTGCGCCAATATCCTCCAATTCTTCCAAGGCTGCCTGCCGGGCGGATGCGCTCGGAGCGTCCAGCCATTGAAAACTGTCCAGCTCGCCCATCCAGGCCAATCGCAGCAGGGGACCAGCCAAATCCACCCGGCGCACCTCGGGCTCATCTGCCGGCCTCCGATTACGGGCATCACCCTCCGAGCACAACCGGAGGCATACCCCGGGAGCCACACGTCCCGCGCGACCAGCGCGTTGGGTCAGTGATGCCTGGCTCACCGGCCTGATCTCCAGCCGGTTCAAGCCCACCGATGGGTCGTGCCGCAACTGTCGTGCGGTGGTGCAATCCACCACACCGGTCACCCCCTCCACCGTGACAGAGCTTTCCGCCACATTGGTCGCCAGCACTACTCTCCTGCGAGTTCCACCTCGCAGGGCCCTGTCCTGGTCCTCCAGGGCCAGGTCACCGTGCAAGGGCAACACATCCACGCCGAATCGTTGGGCCGTTGATTCCAGGGCACGCTCAGTGGCGCGAATCTCGCCCATGCCGGGCAGGAAGGCCAGCAGGTCGCCCGATGTTTCCTCCAGCAGTTGGCAAACCCCACGCGCCACCGCCGTGGCCACCGGAGTGTCCCGGTCGGAGGCCTGGTGAAGAAGTGTCACGGGGAACAGGCGGCCGGGTGAATCAATGACTTGGCAATCCCCAAGGTACTCCACCAATGGCTGTACATCGAGGGTCGCGGACATCACCACCAGCCGTAAATCGGGTCGCAGGGTTTCCCGAATGGTGCGTACCAGCCCCAGGATCAGGTCGGTTTCCAGGCCACGCTCATGAAATTCGTCCAGGATGATCGCTGAAATTCCCTCCAGCCCGGGATCATCCCCCAGGCGCCCCAGCAGGATGCCTGGCGTCATGGCAACCACGCGGGTACCCCCGCTGATCCGCTTCTCCAGCCGAACCTGATACCCCACCCTCTCGCCGGGTTTCTCACCCAGTTGGCAAGCCATCTGGGTGCAGGCGGCACGCGCGGCAAGTCGCCTGGGTTCCACCAGCACCACCCAGCCCGCTTGCGCCCAATCCTGTCGCATCAATTCCAGGGGAACCCGGGTGGTTTTACCCGCCCCTGTTGGAGCCCGCAGAACCAGATTGGGGCAGGTGCGCAATGCTTCAACGATCCCGGGCAGGACGGGATCGATGGGTAAAGGTGATGTGGG
>CAWUOE010000259.1:0-5337 GCA_963923355.1 uncultured Gemmataceae bacterium
CTCATGCCGATTGGGGCGGCGGGGATGTCCCACCAGTTTTCATGGACCTCGCCTTGGTAGAAGCCGGCGCTGGCGGCGTAGTCGCAGCGGCCAAAAAGCGCTGAACCATAGCCGGTGGGGGAGCGACGGGTGGGGCAGTAGAAGATCTTCACCAGGCAGCGGGCGACCGAGTCTTCACCGTTGTAGTCGGCGGGGCGACCGCTGTGGATGGGGGGCAGGGAGAAATTCGCCAGCTTGTAGACATTGTCCTGCTCAATGTAGGGAAGCAGCTTGAACCATTGGCTCCAGCCGTTTGGATGTGCAGCGTTGCAGCAGGTGGTGCCGCTTTCGTAAGCGCCGATTGGCTCGTTGTAAATCATGCCGGGGAGGCTGGGATCGCCATCGTAAGGGCCCTGAGGCAGGTAGGAAAAAGTACTTTCGTAGTTGTGGGCGGCCAAGCCGAGTTGCTTCAGGTTGTTGGAGCAGCTCATGCGGTTGGCGGCCTCACGCACCTTTTGCACGGCGGGCACGAGCAGGCCCACGAGTACGGCGATGATGGCGATCACCACCAGCAATTCGATCAGGGTGAAAGCCCTGCGCCTTGCGGAATAACCCATCGGTCAATCTCCTTGGGAAAGAAATGAAACCGAAGGTTTTTTAGACGGGCACTGTGAAGAAACAGGGCAAAGAATGGTTAAAAAACGGCGAAGGTTGGATGAGATTCAGCTTGAGGAGGGAGGCGGCAGGCAGTTTGGGGGATTGATTCGGTACCCCTTGGCCCTGACGGTTTGGATGAATCCATGGCGGGCCAACTTGCGGCGCAGTGTTTTGATGTGTGTGTCGACCAGTCGCCATGGACGCCCTTGCGGCTGCCTGCCGATCGCAACCGCCAACTCTGCCCGGGACAGGGTGGAGGGGTGATTTTTAGCCAACCCGGCCAGCAGCAGGAATTCGCTGGGGGTGAGGGGCAGGGGCAATCCGGCGAGCATGGCCTCGGAACGGCTGAAGTCGATGAGTAAATCCCCCAGTTGAAGGAACCGGTCGGGATGATCCGATTGGGAGTTTGTGGCAAGGCGTTCCATACCCAGTTGGATGCGAATACGCGCCAGTAGGACCGCCGGTTTGATGGGTTTTACCACCACGTCATTGGCACCCAGACGGAAGGCAACCACCTGATCGGTTTCATCATCCTGTTCGCACATGAAGATAATCGGGAGGGGCAAAGTTTTAGTGTTTTGGCGAATGCGCGCGAGGAGGTTGAATCCGTCATCTGAAGGGACACGGCGGGCAAGCACGACCAAGGCCGGGTTGAACAACAAGAGGTTTTCAAGGCCAGGAAGCCCACCCAAGCGAGTGGCAACCTGAAAACCCGCCTGTCTGAGAAAGTTCGCGATGCGGGAGGCAGATTGATTGTCGGAATCCAATACAAGGATTCTTGGAGTATTTTTACAATCTAATTGAAGCGAGTCCTTCACCATCGGGCCCGGTACGGTTCACCGCGGGGATACCCGCGAAAATACCTGCGCCAATGATGAAGGAGGACCGAGTAGATCCAGTGACGGATTTGGGTGGAAATGATGAAGATTGGATGATGAACGGACCATCGGCTTGGCCGCGGTATTTCCGCAGTGATTTGGCCCAGGCAGCCCGGGATTTGTCAGTCATTGAGGATCTCGCCGCCGGCGCGGGTGCCCATGGCGCGCCAGTTGGCGAGGGAAATGGCGTTGGAGACGAGGCGAACGGAGCCGTCCATCATGAGGCCGTTCACGCCGGTGGGGTGGTAACTGCGTGCGGTGATGGCCGCGTAGGTGTCGCCCGGGCTGGATTCTGTGGCCAAGATGATGTCCACATCGAGGATAGTCCCGCTGGCGTTCCAGGGCACTTTGGTATTGGGTGTAAAAACCGTGGTGAACCCGGTTTCGTGAACCTTGCCGTCCACCCATTCCACATGGGTTACCTGTGCCGGATTGTGGGGGGCCAGTGGGAGGTTGGTGGCTTGGGCCGTGGATTGTGGAACAGGCAGCCCGGCGGGGTAGGTCGCCGAGTTGGTCGCTCCGGACAGGCGACTATTGTGCGCCTTGGCCTCGGAGCAGGCGAGGGTGTTGCTCATGCCATCGGTGAAGTCCCCCGGACGAAACGACCGGTTGGGAGAGAAGGCGCCATCCCCGGTGGACATGCCGGAAGATTTACGCGTCAAAACTCCCCAGGTGCCGGAATTGACCACATAATTGGTGGGCCAATATTTATTGCCGTAAACCGGATCGGTGCCGTAGCCTTTGTCTTGTGTTTCGGAAGGGCACATGAAGGTGGCCACCCGTTTTGAGCTGATACCCGGTTGGAGGCTGTAGCTGGTCTGGAAGTCGATGCCCTTGAACAGGTTTTCCTGCTCAATGAAGGGAAGGATACGGGCTATGGCGGACCAGGCGTTGGTGGTGGTGATACCCGAGCCGTTCCAGACATAGTTGCCGTTGGCGGGGAGCCCGTTGTGGGTATCCATGTATCCGTGCAGGGCGAGGCCGAGTTGCTTCAGGTTGTTTGAGCAGCTCATGCGGTTGGCGGCTTCGCGCACCTTCTGCACGGCGGGGACCAGGAGGCCCACCAAGACGGCGATGATGGCGATGACCACGAGCAATTCGATCAGCGTGAAGCCCAGTCGGCGTGGCCGGAGAAACATGGAAGAAGCTCCAGGGGTTGAGATTTTGGTGGGGGCGAATCGCATGCGGGAGTGGGGTGAACCACGGTGGTTGCCGAGTAGCGTGGACATGGTAATAAGCCTTCTTATTGAGACGGAGTCTCATTCTCTTTATTAATAGTATCATACTTGTACGATTTAAAGGGGCAAGGGTTTTTTCTGGTTTTTTGGGTGCGGGATGCACTGCGGGTAGCAAGGAAGAAAAATTCAAAAAAGGCTTGGAAACCAATGGAAAAAGAAGAAAAATTATTGAGGCTGGGGGTTTAATTTCTAGAGGAAACAGGATGGTGATGGAACACGGGTATCAAACGGGGATTCTTTGCAAAAATATTAATATTTCAAAAGCAATCTTGAGATTAGTCTGGAACCACTTCCCCGCCGGCCCGGGTGGTGAGGATGCCGAGGGTGCGGGCAGCAGTGGATTCGCTGGTGAAACGGACCGAGCCGTCGGCCAGCAGCAGGTTGGCCCCGCCGGAATGGAGCGAGGAATAGAGGTAGCCCCATTCGTTGGAGCCGTTGACTTTGAGCGGCAATGGCGGGAGCCCGGGCACCGCGCCGCCATTGCACCAGTTGATGGCCTGCCCGATCTCGTAGGGGTTGTCGTTGGTGGCCCAAGAGCCACCCCGGGCGCGGGCGCAGTTGGCGGCTGCCGCGTTGGCCACCGCCACCGATAGCAGTTTCCCATTGCGGTAGACATCTTCCCGGCCGGCGTTTTCGCCGATGAGGATGGTGTTGGAACTGCCGTCGAGGATATCGGTGATGCGGCTGGTGGGGCGAGGGTCGGTGGGAAGTACCCAGGGTGCCAGGACCCCCTGACGCGATCCGGTCAACTGGTTGGCACCGGTGAGTGCCGCATTGGCGTTGAACGTGGTGGCGATGCCCTCGGGTGCGAAGTAATCGGTGCAGGCCCCTATTTTGTTAGGCGGGGTGGTTTCGACTTTGTTTTGCAGGCGATCGCCGTTGGGGGTGGTGGGGCATTTCAACAGTTTGATCTGCGTTTGGGCCAACGTGCCGTTGCGGCTGGTGGCACTGTCAATCCACCAGTTTTCATTCAGGTTCCAGTTGGCCAGAATGGCACCCTGCTCGATGAAAGGAAGCGTGTCGGGAATCCAGCTCCGTTGCGCCGCCTCGTTGATGGCGGTTGACTTGAAGCCCCGACGAGACATGGGGAACTCGCCGCGTGAATCGTGGTAGTTATGGAGGGCCAGGCCGAGTTGCTTCAAGTTGTTGGAGCAGCTCATGCGGTTGGCGGCCTCACGCACCTTCTGCACGGCAGGAACCAGCAAACCCACGAGGATGGCGATGATGGCAATCACCACGAGCAATTCGATCAAGGTGAAAGCCATCCTTGAGCGCGGGGGAAAACGGCGCATGATTGGCCTGCCCTGCCTTTTTGGAACCTGTGCAGCAGATTTGCTCCACTTGAAGCATATCCTCTGCGGGGGAGGGATTCAAATCAGGGCGCAGGCTGAGATAAGTAAGTCCAGAAGGCCACTAACAGCAACACCATCGCAACAACAATCAGGCCCGGAAACAGCCAGGAGCCTGGCTGCAACCATGGCCTGTACCTGGAGGGCACCAGGCGACGCCTTTTGCCCTCCAGCCAGCGGCGCAACCTGCGGGTGGATGCGCCCCTGGCCAGCCACCAAGCCAGGTCCCAGGCCAGGCCCTCGGGGAGCTGATATTCCTTGGCCAGATGGACCAGTTGACGGAGGGTTGCCTGACTGGGAGGCATGGTGCCCGTGGCCAGCAGCCAGGCGCAGACTGCCAGGCTGTGCCAGTCGGTGTGGGTGCCGGGTGTTGGGCGCCTGGGATGACGGAAGCCTGGCGTGGCGCTGATGTTGGCGGCGGGTAGGGAGCGAGGGACAACCTTCAGGCTTTTGGCCAAACCAAAGTCTGTGAGGGAGGGAGATTTCCCCTCGGTATCGAGCAGGATGTTGCCGGGCGTGACATCCCCGTGGATCCACCCCAGTTGGTGCAAGCGGGCCAGGGTGCCGGCCACCGTGGCGAGCAGGGGGCGCAGACTAGGCCAGTCTGACTTTTTCAATTGACCGAGGGTGAGGGGGCGCCAAGGGAGGACCAAGGCCGGCTCGCCGTTCCAATCGAGCATTTCCATCAGGGGGATGATGCCTGGGACCCCTTGACGGGTCCATTCCCCCAGGAGCGTGCCTTCCCGTTCCAGCCACTCCCTTGGGAATCCGGAATCTGGATCACGAACCTTGATGGCGACGGTTGTGCCGTCTTCGGTGGTTGCCCGCCAGAGGAGGGCGTGACTCCCGCGGGTGGCGACCGCCAACGGCCAGTAGGTTCCAGCTTGCCCCGACAGGGGCGGGTATGGGGGGGACATGGCAGAGATCGGCATGCCTCAGGTACCGAGAGGACATCCGGGCCATCTCATCGTAGCCGAGCCCAGGGACGGTGGGGAGGAACCAATGGGCAGCCTGTTTTTGGGGCGGCGCCTGCCCTTGTTTTATGCAGGCCTTGGGGGAGGGTGTTTTGAGCTGTGGATGACGGGTTTTCATGAAACCTTGGAAAAAGCCGGGAGTTTGGCTGGTTTGGCGGTGGTTCCAGGACAGGACACTCATCACAAAGGCTTTCTGGCATGGCTGTTGCAGTTGAAGGACACGGTATCACAGCTGTCTCTTATACACATCTCCGAGCCCACG
>CAWUOE010000260.1:0-5326 GCA_963923355.1 uncultured Gemmataceae bacterium
GTTTTTGCTATCGCTTGTCGGGTGGGGTCGAAATCGGACGGGGCTTCAGCCACGGACCTGACCACAATATCCCCAGGCAATCTGGCCTGAATGGCCCTCTTCAAACGAAATAACGGCAAATCCAAAATGGTTTTCAGGCCGACCACCTGACCCTGGGCATGGACACCGGCATCCGTCCGCCCGCTCGCCAGGCACACAGCTTTAGGATCGCCTAATGCCCCCAAGGAGGCCTGTAATTCACCTTGAACCGTCCTTTTCCCTGGCTGAATTTGCCACCCGGCGAAATCGGTGCCATCGTAGGCAACCAGAAGGCGGAGGCACCTTGTATTTTTATCCACGGGTTGTTTTTTTCAACAGGCCATCCCTTAACAATACTTGAGCAATTTGAACCGCGTTGGTGGCCGCACCCTTGCGCAGGTTGTCAGCTACCACCCACAAGTTCAAGCCATTGGGCACTCCCAAGTCCCGTCGAATCCTTCCCACAAATACTTCATCTTTGCCGGCGCACTGGAGCGGGGTTGGCGCGTGTTGTTTGCCGTGGTCATCGACAAGCACCACACCGGGTGCCTTGGAAAGGGCATTTTTGGCCTCCTCCACTCCCAGAGGCCTGTGGAATTCCACATGAATCGATTCGGAATGCCCCACTCTCACAGGGACGCGCACAGTCGTCGGACTGACCAGAATGGTTTGGTCACCAAGGATTTTTCTGGTTTCCTTGACCATCTTCCATTCTTCCTCGGAATATCCTTCGTCACTGGCAGTCCAATCGTGAGCTAGTACATTTCCGGCGAGATGGTCGATATGCGCTTTGGCTGGAGGAACTGTTTCACCACGGCCAATCGCCAATAATTGAGAATCCAGGTCATCCAACCCCTTGGCTCCTTTCCCGGAGCTAGCTTGGTAGGTGCTCACCACAATGCGCTTGATTCCAGCCAGGTCATGGAGGGGCTTCAGGGCAACCACCATCTGAATGGTGGAACAGTTGGGATTAGCCACAATACCCTTGGGGATTTTGCACAAAGCACCGGGGTTCACCTCGGGAACCACCAAAGGCACTTCAGGATCCATTCTCCAGGCGCTGGAGTTGTCCACGACTATGGCCCCGGCCTTGGCTGCGACCGGACTCCATTCTTTTGATATGGAGGACGGGGTGCTGGACAGAACCAAATCGACACCCTCAAAGTGCTTGGGCTCCAAGGGCAGAACCTTCAGGTTTTGATCCCTGAAGGAAACTTGCTTCCCGGCGCTCCTAGGGGAGGCGAGAAGCCGCAATTCGCACATAGGAAAGCGTTGCTCGACAAGAACTTGCCGAATCAACTCGCCAACCGCCCCGGTAGCTCCAACGATTGCAACCCGAGGTTCTCCACCGCCGGCCATTTCCCGCCATCCTTTTCTTGCTTATCCAAGCTGTACCGTGCAAATTTCAGTAACCTACCGATCGTGGATCTAAGTTACCAAATTCAGGAAAAATCGGCACAAAACCGGGTGAGGCTACCTGTCGTGATCTCCTCTGATGCCATTCACGATTGGAATTCCGACTGTCCTCGCAATCTAAAGCCAGAAGATGAAATCTGGATGCGGCGGGCCATTCAACTGGCAAAAAAAGGAGAAGGGAAAGTGGAGCCCAACCCCATGGTGGGTTGTGTGCTGGTTCGCGATGGAATTTTGGTGGGTGAAGGATGGCATGACCGATTTGGGGGGCCCCATGCAGAGGTGAACGCGTTAGCCTCCGCTGGCAACAAAGCGCGTGGTGCCACAGCCTATGTCTCCCTCGAACCATGCTGCCACTGCGGTAAAACCGGGCCATGCACCGAAGCTCTAGCTGCTGCAGGAGTCCGAAAGGTTGTGGTGGCTAGGCGAGACCCTTTTCCTGAGGTTCAAGGAAAAGGGCTTGGGACCCTGCAAAGTCTTGGCATTGAGACTTGGGTTGGTTGCTGTCAAGACGAGGCAAACGCTATCCTCAAGCCTTACCTGAAATTGACTCAAGACGGCCGCCCTTGGGTCATTGTCAAATGGGCCATGAGTTTGGACGGGAAAATTGCCAGCAACACCGGCATGTCTCAATGGATCAGCTGCTCCGAATCCAGAAAACTGGTCCACCGCTGGAGGGGCCGAGTGGATGCCATCCTCACAGGCAGCGGGACGGTCCTAAAAGATGACCCATTGCTAACCGCCAGGCCTTCCGGAGAACGTACCCCAACCCGCATTGTTCTTGATCGACGTGGCAGGATTTCCCCCAATTCCCGATTGGCAAAAACTGCCAAGGAGTTTCCTTTTCTGGTGGTGACTTCTACTCAAACCGGTGCCGATTGGTGTCGGACCATGGAACAGACCGGTGCAGAAATCCTTACCCTCCCAGAAGAACCAACCGCATTTTTCAAGTGCCTGATGGATTATCTGGCTAAAAAGCGCTGGACGAACCTTTTGGTGGAGGCGGGCCCGCAACTGGTTGGAGCACTTTTTGACCAAAACCTGATGGATGAAATCAGGGTATTTATCGCCCCAACCATCATCGGGGGAGAAAACGCCCCTGGGCCTTTAGGCGGGTTGGGGGCCAACCTTCCTTGGGAAAAGTGGGGAGACCACCAACCGGAAATAGAAAAGATTGGCCCAGATGTACTGATCCGCTCTGTCCGCAGGGATGAATTACAGGTTGTGGACAATTTGGAAAACCACGGATAATCTTTTATTGAGAAGTGAGCGATCTATCCGATTGGGATTTGATAGATATTCCGCGCTCTCCAAGGTGCTGCAATACCTTGGTGTTTTCAGGTTGGTTTCCTTGAGGATGAACCATGCCGCATGTGGTGACTGAACCCTGTCGTGATTGCAAGTACACTGACTGCGTCACCGAGTGCCCGGTCGAATGCTTCTACCAAGATGGCGACATGTTGGTCATTGATCCCAATGACTGCATCGACTGCGGCGCTTGCGTGCCCGCATGCCCCGTAGAGGCGATTTACAGTGAAAGCAGCGTTCCATCGCAGTGGAACGAATATATCAATATAAATATGGAGCGTGCCGGCGTTTTGAAAGGCCAAGGGGCCCAGCTCACCAAGAAACAAGATCCTATGCGTGGCCCTCGCTGCAAAGGCTCCTGAAAAGTCTCACCTATCAAACTTCAAGGAAGGCCCCCCGCTGAAGGGGGGCCTTCCTTGTTTTTTGTGCAGCTTTTCCGAAGGTTCCAGCGATCACCTAAAAATGGGGTGAGAAAGAAGGGAAAGAAATGCGCTACTTGGAACGCCCTGAACCCAAAACCGCCATTCTCCTCATCCAACTGGGAACTCCGGACGCACCAGATAGCCCCAGCCTCCGAAGGTATCTGCGTCAATTCCTCTCGGACAAACGGGTTGTTGACCTTCCGCGCATCCTTTGGTGGCCCATCCTTCAAATCATTCTCCTTTTCCGGCCCAGAAATTCAGCAGCCAAATACCGCGAGGTTTGGAACGACAAGACTGGTTCGCCCCTCATGCATTTCACCCGTCGACAAGCCGAGTTTTTGGGCGAAAGGTTTACCGCAAATAAAGTCAGGTTTTGTATGTCTTACGGCAATCCATCCGTGGATTCGGTGACCCGTGAATTGATTCAAGATGGCCATGAACAGATTTTGGTCATGCCGATGTATCCCCAGTATTCGGCAACAACAACTGCCGCCGCCACTGATGCGCTGTTCAGGACCCTAATTGATCCCAACATCCGTGCGATACCTGCTGTCCGGATAGTTCCGCCGCATCCGACCCACCCGGCGTACATCAAAGCCCTACAGATCCGCATCACCGAGGAACTAAAAAAGCTGGATTGGGAACCAGACCACATTGTCATCAGTTTTCATGGAATACCCAAGCGTTACTGCAAACTGGGTGACCTCTACGCAAGGGATGTGAAACAAACCACCAGTGCCCTGGTGAAAGCTTTCGGCTGGCCAAGGGACTACTGGAGCCAGACATTCCAGTCGATTTTCGGCAGGGAGGTCTGGCTGAAACCCTACACCAATGAACACTTGGAAGAATTAGCCAAGGTAGGTAAGAAAAAGGTCCTCGTCGTGGCACCCGGTTTCACAAGTGACTGTCTGGAAACCATTGATGAAATTGGTAGGGAGTTCCGTGAAGAGTATGAGCACGCAGGCGGAGAGAAACTGCATCTGGTGCCCTGCCTGAATGATCACCCCGCCTGGATCGATGCCATGGAAACTATCTTGCGCCAGGAAGGGGAAGGTTGGATCCAGGACGCCATACCTTCCCAATAAACTATCACCTCGGATTGCCCGAACCAGTAATCACCTGATAAGAACAGCCCGCTTGGCGACAAAATACCTGGAGCGGTGTTTCATTTGCAGGATTCGTCAATACAACTACCCGCATCCTCGGCATCGGTTTGGCGTGTCGACTCTGCAACCGACGCAGCGATGCCAAATCTTTTTCAGACAAGTGATCTTCGTCTGTCAAAATCTGGATCAAATCCGGGTTGGTGCCTAACACCACCCGGAGAGCGCTAGCCAAGTCTGTATTTCCCGCTGGCACAGTACTTTCCAAATCCGAAGCAGCCAATCGTCTTCGTTCCGGTGTCCAACAGGACCAGTCGCCGGTACCTGCAATTTCCCGTGGATACTTTGCAAAGGCCCAAAGCCTGGCTTTGGATTGCGCACTTGTTTGGCCCAAAGAAAACTGCAAGTGCCTGTGGGCTTTGGTGAAGTGGGAATGAATTCCCATGCTTAGGGAGCAGTCGATCAACCAAGCAGTCTTCTCCGGAAGCTGACGGCAATCAAACCAGGTCCTTGCCCCATCGCCCCCGGATTCAGGAATGACGAAATTGTTTAAATTGGCATTACCAACCTCGGCAGTCGGGGCAAATCTCTCCGCCAAACCAATCGGGCTCATCTGAATGGTGAATGGCACCAAATCGGCGTTGGACGCCTTTAATTCTTGGAAAGGATTTTTGCGATTCGGCTCAACGGGCTTTTGGTGCGAGCCTTCCTCCCAGAAACAAATCGTTTCACCTGATATTTTTTCCCGGGTCCCTGAATGGGAAGACCGTTCTGGGTTAAGCCCCAGCCAGACGATCAACACCATTCCAATCAGCAAGCCATGGCCTACTGCCGAAAGTGAAAATACCTCTACCCAACTTACCTGGCGGGAGGCTGGAGTTGCCTTTTGAGGGTGAAATTCCAGATCCATTGATCGATTCCAAGCCAACCCTTCCCAAACAGAGGTAAAAACATATCCGCGTTTAGCCAATGAAAGCAAGCCGGGCTGAATTAAGCCTGAAACCAACATGCCTTTCACAGCAGGGCCTAAAAGTGAGATGTTGTCTTCGTTGTCAATGATTT
>CAWUOE010000261.1:0-5307 GCA_963923355.1 uncultured Gemmataceae bacterium
CGGTGGGGGTGACGCGGGGGCCGGCGGGGTAGGAGATGGCGTAGGTGACGGGGTATTCGTGCTTCCACAGGAGCTTGCCGGTGGCCTCGTCGTAGCAGAGCACGCGCTCGTTGCCGGTGAACTTGCCACGGGAGAAGTTGTCGACCTTCACATCATCCTTGCTGACTAGGTCGGTGGCGAAAACCTTGCCGCCGGCGACGGCGGGACCGGCGTAGCCGCCGGCGATGGGTGCCTTCCAGACGGGCTTCAGGTCGCCACCGGGGAGCTTGTCGAGGATGCCTGTCTCGCGCCAAGTGTTGTCGCGCTGGGGGCCCATCCACTGGGGCCATTCATCGGCGCGGACCCGGGTAGCACCCAGCGCGAGCAGGGCCAAGCCACTCCATAACGCGGTGCGGGATCGTGCGGTCAGTTGCATGGGCCATTCTCCAGATGGTGGGCAAGTTCTCAACCTGAGCCCAGTCTACCCGGCCACGGCCCATCGGGAAAAGAGTGGGCCCCCGCCATCCATGGGTGAGGGCGATGGGGTATCTTGGGCAACATGGACATGCCGAAACTGGAAACAGTCAATCCGCCGGCCCGCCCCGTGGCGTGGTATCGGCAACTTTATGTGCAGGTGCTGATCGCGGTGGCCGCCGGCATTCTGCTGGGGCATTTTTGGCCCGGGCTGGGTGAAAAGCTGAAGCCGCTGGGCGACGGGTTTGTGAAGCTGGTGAAGATGGTGATCGCGCCCATTGTGTTCTGCACAGTGGTGCACGGGATTGCCTCGATGAACGACCTGAAGCGATTGGGTCGTGTGGGGCTGCGGACGCTGCTTTATTTCGAGGTGGTCTCGACCATCGCATTGGCGGTGGGGTTGTTGGTGGTGAATCTGTTCCAGCCGGGGGTGGGATTCCAGGCTCCCGAGGTGGCGCAGCATGTGAGCCAGGCGAGGCAGCACGCGGAAAAGGCTGCCGGGGCGCAGGCGGGTTCGTTCTTGCTGGGGATCATCCCGGACAGCTTTGTGGGGGCGCTGGCGGGCGGTGAATTGCTGCAGGTGTTGCTGGTATCCCTGGTGTCTGCTTTCGCGCTGGGGCGGATGGGTGAAAGGGGATTGCCGATCCTGCGCGGTATCGACCGGGCGCAGGAATTCTTCTTCGCGGTGTTGGGGCTGGTGGTGAAGCTGGCACCCGTCGGGGCGTTTGGCGCGATGGCTTTCACGGTGGGGAAGTATGGCATCCAGGCACTGGAGAACCTGCTGGGGCTGATGGTGTGCTTTTACCTGACCGCGTTGGTGTTTGTGCTGGGGGTGCTGGGCCTGATCGCGTGGCTGGCGGGTTTTTCGATTCTGAAGTATCTGCGCCACATCCGTGAGGAACTGATTTTGACCCTGGGGACCAGTTCCAGCGAGACGGCGCTGCCCGGCTTGATGGCGAAAAGCCGAGACCTGGGTTGCCACCCCTCGACGGTGGGGCTGGTGGTGCCAACGGGATACAGCTTCAACCTGGACGGCACGAACATCTATCTGTGCATGGCGGCGATTTTTCTGGCGCAGGCGACGAACACCCCGATGACCTGGGGCCAGCAACTGGGGCTGTTGCTGGTGGCGATGTTGACCAGCAAGGGTGCGAGCGGTGTGACCGGATCGGGCTTTGTGACGCTGGCAGCGACGCTGCAGGCGGTGCCGGGGATCCCGCCGGAATCAGTGGCGTACCTGATTGGTATTGATCGTTTCATGAGCGAGTGCCGGGCGCTGACCAACATGATCGGCAACGGGGTGGCGACCGTGGTGGTGAGCCGGTGGGAAGGGGAAGTCTCGGCCGAGGGGGTGCGGGAGAAGCTGGGGTGAGCGCGGAGACGCAATATCACGACAAAGGCCACCCGTTGGGGTGGCCTTTGTCGTTTGAGGTCGCCGGGTTTGTCAGGCGCCGAACTTGCCTAGACGGCCGGCGTGAGCCATGGCGAGCAGCATGAGGTGCTTGGCCTCGAACTGACCGAGGCCGCCCTGGAGGCAGGACGATTCGCCGAAACTGGTGACGGCGTCGGTGCGGCAGGTAGGTGCCGACAGGAGGGTGGGCACCGGGTGCCAGGAGTGGCTTTTCATCTTGCTGGGGGTGCTGTGGTCGCCGGTGACGATGAGGACCGAGGGGTTGAGGGCGCGCACGGCGGGGATGATGGCGTCGAACGCCTCGGTGGCCTTGACCTTGGCGTCGAAGTTGCCGTCCTCGCCGGTGGCGTCGGTGTACTTGTAGTGGAGGAAGAAGAAGTCGTAATCATTCCAGGCAGCCTTGAGGGCGTCGACCTGGGTCTCGAGGCTGGGGCCGGTCTCGAGGATGGTCATGCCCACGAGGCGTGCGAGGCCGCGGTACATCGGGTAGACCGCCAAGGCGGCAGAGCGCAGGCCGTAGACATCCTCCATGGAGGCGATGGCCGGATGGCGCGCGAAGCCGCGCAGGGTTATGCCGTTGGTGGGTGTGTGTGCCGCCAGTGCTCGTGTAGCCTTCTCAACAAACTGGTTGATGATGGCGGCGGTGCGTTTGCTGGCCTCGTCGGCGCCGGCGGCAGGGAGAGGCTTGGCACCGACGATCTGGGGGTCGGTGTCGTTGACGCGGTCGCCGAGGTTGTCGCCGCGGACGACCAGCACGAAGCGGTGCTCACGGACGGGTTCAACGAAGATTTCGGCGCCGGGCACCTCGATCTGCGACAGGATCTTGCAGACCTCGACGCAGGTCTCGGTGGAGGGGCGACCGGCGCGGCGGTCGCTGATGGCGCCGGAGGCGTCGAGCGTGCAGAAGTTGCCGCGGATGGCGACATCGCGCGGGCCGACCTGGAAGTTGATGCCGAGCGCCTCGAGGATGCCGCGGCCGATGCGGAACTCGAGTGGATCGTAGCCGAAGAGGCCAAGGTGACCGGGTCCGCTGCCTGGAGTGATGCCCGGAAGTACGGGAACGGACAGGCCGGTCACGCCGACGGTGGCGAGGGCGTCTAAGTTGGGGGTTTTGGCGGTTTCGAGTTCCGTCTTGCCACCTGGTTCCTTCGGCAGGCCGCCCAATCCATCGGCAACGAGTAGGACGATCTTGCTGTTGTTGGGCTCGCGCAGTTCGCGCACCAGGTCATGGATCTGGCTCAAGGGGGTCTCACTTTCCTGAATCGGCAGGTTTTGGGGGCCTGGAAGCAGCAGAGGGCCTGCCACGGCCAAACCAATGACATGTTAGAAGATAGAGGTCGGCAGGCCAAATCAACCGGGAACGGGAGGCGACCCATGTTGTGCATCTTGGCCATTCTTTCGGCGAGCCTGGCTTTGGAGCCCTTGGCGACAGGTGTGACCCGGCCGAATGTCTTGCTGATCATGATTGATGACCAGAATGACTGGGTGGGTTGCCTGAAAGGGCATCCGCTGGCGAAGACCCCGCATATCGATGCCCTGGCCGCCCGGGGGATGCTGTTCACCAACGCGCACTGCCAGGCCCCGCTGTGCAACCCATCGCGCACCAGCCTGCTGACGGGGTTGCGGCCCTCCACCACCGGAATCCACGGCTTGTCGCCCTGGTACCGGGAAGTGGAAGGGCTGAAGGGGCGCGAGAGCCTGCCGCACACCTTTGGCCGGGCTGGTTACCAAACCCTGGTGACGGGAAAGATCTGGCATGCGGTGCCAGCGAAGGACCGGCCCTTGGAATTCCAGACCTGGGGGCACCCAGGTGGCACCGGAGTGAAGCCGGCCGCCAAGTTGATTCCGCCCACGCCGGGTGGGAATCATCCCCTGATGGATTGGGGCGCCTTTCCCCACAAGGATGAAAACAAAGGGGATTACCAGGTGGCCTCGTGGGCGGCAGGGCAACTGGGGAAACTGGCCGGGGATAAGCCGTTTTTTTTGGCGGCGGGTTTTTTCCTGCCGCATGTTCCCTGCCATATCCCGCCGGAGTGGCTGGCGAAGATTCCGGATGATGACAGCGTGCTGCCTGCCATCCGTGAGGATGACCGGGACGACACGCCTCGGTTCTCTTGGAACCTGCACTGGGATCTGCCCGAACCCCGTTTGAAATGGGTACGGGAGAACCGGCAATGGCGCAACCTGGTGCGCAGTTACCTGGCCTGCACCCAATTTGTGGACGAGCAGGTAGGCAGGGTGCTGGATGCCCTGCGGGAGAGCGGCCATGAAAAAGATACCTTGGTGGTGCTGTGTTCCGACCATGGTTTCCACCTGGGTGAAAAACTGATCACGGGAAAGAACACGCTGTGGGAGAGATCGACGCGGGTGCCCTTGGTGGTTGCAGGGCCCGGGGTGGAGAAGCCCGGCACCTGTGCGCGGCCGGTGGAACTGCTGGACATTTATCCCACGCTTTTGGAACTGGCGGGGGTGCCTGGGCCCAAGGGCCTGGAGGGCCGCTCGCTGGTGCCGCTGCTGAAAGATCCGGCGGGCCAGGGGGACCGGGTGGCCATCACCACACACAACCGGGGCAACCACGCGGTGCGGGATGAGCGTTACCGGTACATCCGTTACGCGGACGGGAGCGAGGAATTGTATGACTTGGTTACTGATCCGAGCGAGTGGACCAACCGTTCGGGCGACGCCGCGATGGAACCGGTGAAGGCCAGGCTGAAGGCGCGTCTGCCCCGGGTGGATGTGGCCGCGGCGCCGGGCAGCCAGCACCGGGTGCTGGAATATGATCCGGCCACAGGTCGGACGGTGTGGGAGGGGAAGGAGATCCGGCCGGGGGACCGGGTGCCCTAGGGGTGGAGCCGGTTGGTGGTTCACGCCAATTCCAACCCCCACGATCCGACCAGCCCCACCTGCATGGAAGAGCAGGCATGGGAGTCTGGAATAAATCCTCGTTCCAAGGCGGCATGCCGGGAAGGCGTGCGTTATGATGAAGCGTTGGCTAGTTGGGTAATTTGCGCGGACGATTCAGGAGAGGCGGGAATCCATGGAAGGTGAGGCTCCGGCAGTCGCCAGTCCGCTGGGATTGGTGGAACGACGGATTTTGGGGGTTTTGGTAGAGAAGGCGCGCACGGTGCCGGACACCTATCCGCTGAGCCTGAACGCGCTGGTGGTTGGCTGCAACCAGAAAAGCAACCGCGACCCGCTGATGGAGTTGCAGGAAATCGAGATCCAGGACTGCCTGGAGGGGTTGATCAAGAAAAAGCTGGTGGCCCGGGTGGTGGGCGGCCGGGTGGAACGGTGGCGGCACCAACTGTACGAGGTTTACGCCCTGGACAAGAAGGAAATAGCAGTCATTGCCGAATTGCTGCTGCGTGGCCCGCAAACCGAGGGCGAATTGCGCCAGCGGGCCAGCCGCATGGAACCCATCGACGATCTGGAGGCACTGCGGG
>CAWUOE010000262.1:0-5277 GCA_963923355.1 uncultured Gemmataceae bacterium
CGGCCCCGGGGCCGCCCCGCACCTGGTGGTCTACAGCGGCAAGGACATGAAGGTGCTGGTCAGCCAGTATGTCTTTGACCCGAGGTTCCTGGGTGGTCTGAATGTCACCACGGGTGATGTCAACGCCGACGGGATCTCCGACATCATTCTGGCCGCCGACAAGGGGGCGAATCCCCATGTGGTGGTGCTGTCCGGCGACACCTTCCAGGTGCTGGCCAGCTTCTATGCCTACGACAAGGGCTTCAAGGGCGGCCTGCGGGTGGCCACCGCCGATGTCAATGGCGACGGAGTGCTGGACATCCTCACCACCACCGCCTCGGGATCGATCTCCCATGTGGTGGCGTTCGAGAACCTCGGCCAGAATGTGCTTGGAAGTTTCTACGCCTTCAACCAGGCGGTGCGAAACGGTGTTCAGATCTCCTCGGCCGACCTCAATGGCGACGGCAAATCCGAAATCCTCCTCGGCACCACCGGCGGAACCGACCAGCAGGTGGGTGTCTACAAGGGCGATCCCAAGGCTATCGATTACTTCCTGGCCTATCCGGGCTGGAAGGGTGAAGTGCGCGTTGGATCGGTGAAGGTTGGCAACCTCGCCCTCATCTCCACCGGCCCGGGCCCGGGCGCCGGCCCCGATATACGCACCTTCGGGCCGGTCCGACATGAGTTGATTGACAGCTTCTTCGCTGGAAATCCCGGGGACCTTTCCGGAGTCACTCTGTGACATAGCCTGTCAGGCGGGGTTAGTGTTGGTCTGGCACCACGCGCCAGCCAAATTCCATTTCGTTGAAGCGGGGTCGGGTACCCAGCACAGTTGGCTGGCTCCCTGGCCCCGTTTGCGGCTACAGTACCGTTATCGTTGGTCTCCTTCCTCGCGGTACGGTGCGATTCCATGCTTTGGATCTACGACATCCCCACCTGGCAACTGATCAGCCTGATTTCGGCCTTGTTCCTGGGTATCAATTTTGTCGGAACGCTGCTCTTCCGCTGGATGCTTGGCTTCCGCCGGGCGGACCGGGTTCCCGAAAAGGTGGAGCTGTATGCCACGTTTTTCGGCAACCACGGGGTGTATATGAGCATCTTGGTGGGGCTTTTGGCGGTGGGGGTTTACAACAATATGTCGGAAGCGGACGGCAAGGCCCACTCCGAGGCGATCGCGGCGGGGGCCCTGTACCGCTGCTTCACCATGTACCCCGAGCCGATGCGCGGCCGCATGCAGGCAAGCATGCTCGCCTACCTCGACCAGGTCCAGAAAAAGGAATGGCCCATGCAACAACGGGGGGAAGTGCCACCGACCACACACCCCACCTTGGGGGCGATATTCCAGGAACTGATCGCCTTTAATCCCAACAACAAACCCATGGAGATCGCGCATGCCGAGACGCTGCACGCCATTCGGGAGTTCTACCAGAAACGCCGCGACCGCCTTTTCGCGCTGGAGGACAACATCGCCCCGCTCCTGTGGTACGTGGTGATCATCGGTTCGTTGGTGACCATGGTGCTGGTGTGGCTGATGGACATGGGGCTGGTCGACCACCTGATGTACGGATCCTTGAGCGCTTTTTTCCAGGCGGCCCTGATCGGCTACATTTTGGCGATGGACAACCCGTTCATGGGCGACCAGAGCGTGAGCCCGGAGCCCTATCAACAGGTGGTTCAGGAACTGCGGACCATGCCAGCCGATTTAATTCCGGCCAATTCCCAGCCAACCAATAAATGACGGGTCCATGCATTCGCTGCTTCGGACGGCTGGGCCTTTTCTGATCCCCTGATGATTCCCAACGGCTGATCATCCCTTGGCAAACAGCTCGCGCACCGGCACGCCCTTGCCATCCTCGGTGGCGTAGAAGGGGCGCCCCTCGATGTCGTAGGCGGTCTTGGGGGAGACCCCCATGGCGGTGAGGATGGTCGCGTGGAGGTCGGAGATGCTGACCGGATTTTTGGTGACCAGAAGCGGGCGCTCCTGGGCGGTCTCGCCGTAGAGAAAACCCTTCTTCATGCCGCCGCCGAACAGGACCACCGAAACCGATCCGGTGAAATGGCGGTGCAAGCCGTATTGCTTCATCTCGGACATCTTGTCGGCCTTGGCCAGGGACTGGTCGGCTGCCTTGCTGCCCGGCACCCCCTCGATCATCATGTCGCGGCTGAATTCCGTGGCGAGCACCACCAGCGTGCGGTCGAGCAGGCCGCGGGTCTCCAGGTCGAGGATCAGTTGGGCGATGGGAGCATCGATCTCCCGCTTCATGCGGGTGAGCGTGGTGTGGCCGTTCTCGTGGGTATCCCAGTGGAGGAAGGGCACATATTCGGTGGTCACCTCGATGAACCGCGCCCCCGCCTCGGTCAGCCGTCTGGCCAGCAGGCAGCCCTTGCCGAAATGGCTGGCACTGTAGCGGGCCAGGCTGTCAGCCGGCTCACGGGACAGGTCGAACGCGTCGCGGTCGCGTGAACTGAGCAGGCGGTGGGCGTTGTCCAGGGAACGCAGCATCGACTCATGGTGGAAGTCGCTGGCCATCGCGCCGACCGGACTTTGCTTCAGCATCTCGCGGAAGCGCTTCTGGCGGGCCTCGAAACGGTCGGGTGTCATGCCCTTGGGCGGGCGGACCGAACCGGCGGCATCATCGGGAAACGGCAGGTTGAACGGGCCGTACTCGCTGCCGAAGAAACCCCCGGTGGTGAAGGCCTTCAACTCCTCGCTTTCACCCACGCCCTCGAGGCGCTGACCGATATTGATGAAGGCCGGAATCGCGGGATTACGGGGGCCCTTGACCCGGGCGATCCACGAGCCGATGTGGGGCGCGGCGACCGTCTGCGGCGGGATGTATCCGGTGTGCCAGTGGTACTGGTGACGCGAATGCAGGATGCTGCCGAGGTCGGCCACGCGGTGGGAGCGGATGAGCGTGGCGCGGTCCATGACCCGGGCCACATTTTCCAGCCCTTGGGAGATGCGGATGCCGTCCACAGCGGTATTGATTGCGGGGAAGGTACTGAGGATATCCTTGGCCGGCAACCCGACTTCGTAAGGCAGGTAGCGCTTGGGATCGAAGGTTTCAGGCGCGGCCATGCCGCCCCCCATCCACAGGAGGATGCAGGTATCGGCGGTGGCTGGCGGCTGGTCCACCGTGTCGGCGGCCCGCACCGGGCGGGGCGCGCCCGCCGCCAGTGTGGCAAAGCCCGCCGCGGTCATGGACTGGAGAAACTCCCGGCGCTGGCGGGCGCGATCCGCCCTTTTCGACTGTTCCATGGCTCGCATCCTGAACAGGGTTGGGGATTAGCGGATGATCTGGAATTCGGGCAGCATGAAGACGGTCCACAGGAAATCGGCGAGGCTGTCCTCGGTCGGCTGCGGCCCAAGGATTTCGGCGGCCACCTGAAGCTCCCCCTGGGTTGGCAGACGGTTGAGGGCGCGCCCGTAGACCAGCGTGGCCCACTCCGCCGGGCCGGCGTCAGGTTTTTCCTTGCGCAGGGCTGCCGCCCCCTTGGACAGCAGTTGCGTCATCTCCCTGCCGTTGGCGAGGTCGATCGCCTGGAGGGTGGTCAACTGGTCGGGCCGGGTGGAAACCACCTGCTCGCGGTTGGGTCGGCCCAGAGAACGCGTGAGGGCATCGGAGTTCATCAGGGAAGCGCGTACCTGGCGGCGCTCACGGGGGGTGGCGTCCGTCCATGCAGGCAATTTCATCGGGGCCGCCGGCTTCTGGGGCCCCGTGGCGGTCACCTGCCAGATGGCGTCCAGGAACTGCTCGGCGGACATCCGCTTCAATTCAGGTCCGCGGAAGGCCACCGCGGCACCGGGCACCTCCTCCCGCTGGAGCGCCGCGGCGGATTGGTAGGCGCGCGACGTGGCGATATGCCCGAGGAGCTTCTTGAGGTCATACCCGTTTTCGGTGAAGTAGACTCCCAAATAATCCATGAGGTCGGCGTCGAAGGGCGGGTTGGCCATCACATCCACGGGGTGCACGATGCCACGGCCCAGCAGGCGCTGCCAGAGGCGGTTGGCCATGGTCCTGGAGAAGCGGCCGTTCCTCTCGTGCGTGACAAGGGAGGCCAGTTGATCGAGGCGTTTTTCGCGGGGCAGTGACGCATCGATGGATCCGAGTTGCGGGAACAGGAAAGCGGGGGACGCCTTGCGGCCCTGGGGCTTGTCGCAGCGATGCACCTCGAGGGGCGACCTGGCGGTGACGGCGGCGAGGCTGTAGGCGTCCTCGAGTTTCCAGGTGTCGATGAAGCTGTCGTGGCAGGAGGCGCACTTCATGTTGATACCGAAAAACACCTGCGAGACATTCTGAGAGAACTGCAGCTCGGTCACCTGGCTGGCGTTGACCGCGCCGCGCCACTGAATGCCATGGATGAATCCCTCGCTGCCCGAGCCGGCCTTGGGATTGACCAGCTCGCGCACCATCTGGTCGTACGGCCTGTTGTCGAGAAGCGCCTGGTAGATCCAGTCGCTGATCTGCTTGCGGCCACCATCGATGAAGCCGGTGCCGGCGTAATCGTTGCGGAGCAGGTCGTTCCAGAAGGTGAGCCAGTGCTCCGCGTAGGGCCGCTGCTCGGCCAGCAGCCGCTGGACCACCTTGTCCCTGCGGTTGGACGGTGGATCGGCGAGAAATTTTTCCCGCTCCGCGGGGGTGGGCAACTGGCCCACCAGATCGAGTTGGACCCTGCGCAGGAAGGTCGCATCGTCTACCGTTTGGGGAATCGGTTGCCCGTTGCGGGCATGGTAGGCATCGAGGATGCGGTCGATCGGGTGCTCCCGTCCCTCGGCCGGCGGGGGCAGGTTCACCCTGCGGGGCTCCAGCGGCGGCACGTAGTTGCTGGACTTGAAGCTGTAACCGGCCTCCCACGGGAGCCCCTGGTCGACCCAGGCCTTGAGGAGATCGACCTGTTTGGCGGTGAGGCGGTCTCCCTTGGGGGGCATGCGGTGGTCCGGCCTGTCGCTGGTCACCCGCTCGATGAGCTCGCTCGCCGCTGACTTGCCGGGCATTACCGCCATGGACTTCAGGATGTCTTCCCGGGTGTCCATGGAGAAGGAGCCCTTGTACTTGCCGTTGGTGTGGCATTCGGCGCAGCGCAGCCGGATGATGGGCGCGACATTGTGGGCGAAATCGATAGGGGCTGGGTCCTTGGCCTGGGCGGTCGGGCCGAGGAATAGGGCCCACACCAGCGGGCAGAGCCACCGCCAAGCCTGCAGCTTTCTGGGGGAGAACACTGTGATACTCCGGGGGATGGACCGGGGATCCTGTCGGATATCCAAGGACCCCAGTATACCCCAGTCAGGCCAGTAAC
>CAWUOE010000263.1:0-5268 GCA_963923355.1 uncultured Gemmataceae bacterium
TAGCCCGCCAGCATCTCCCGCCTGCCCTGCGATGCCGAGGCCGATGGCTTCGGGCTGTCCAGGAATGAGGCCTTGGTAGGCAGGATCACCCCGTTGCGCTTCTCGAAATAGACCAGACCCTCACTGTTGGCCTTCGGGTTCTCCTTCAGCGTCAGGGACGGGTAGGTCATCGCACGCATGTTCTCGTCGGGTGGCGTTCCCTCGCGTTCCACCTGGCGCAGGAAGGCGTTCACCCCCCAGAAATGCTTCTGGGTCACGGAATTGTTGAACGGGTGATCATGGCACTGGGCGCACTGGAGTTGCATGCCCAGGAAGAGGCGGGTGATCCGGGAAGTGATCGGCACCATCTCGAACTGCCCGTCTTGTTCGCGCTTGCCCTGCGGCACCATCTCCCCCAGATGGGCAAGGATGAAATTCACAGCCGGATTGTCGGTATTCTTGCCTTTGGCGGTGATCAGGTCGGCCACCACCTTGTCATAGCCGCGGTTTTGCGCGAACTGGTCCTCCAGCCACACGGTCAATCCGTCGTGGTAGGTGCCCCGGCCGAACACACCGGCCCGGCCCAGCAGCCAGTTGGCCCACATCACCCCCCAATGTTTGGGATAGTCCTCATGGGCCAGCAAATCCTCAATCACCTGGGGACGTCGGCTGGTTGCCGGATACCGGAGATACTTGGCGATCTCCTCGGGCTTGGCAACCCTGCCGATGATGTCGAGCGACGCTCGGCGAATGAACTCGTGGTCATCCACAAAAGGGGATGGTTGGAGCCGGTTTTCCTTCCAAGCCTCATGCAGGTTATCGTTGATGATCTTCACGCCGGCTTGGGTGATCCGCACCTCGTCCGGCTTGCCCACCAGGGTCTGCTGGCGGGTGGCGATCTTCGGGATGGGCCCGGCCTTTTCCTTGGGCTCATCAGGGGCGTCCTTCCCCTCCTCCCCTTTGCCGTTATCGCCGGCATCCTTCTTCTCATCCTTGGCAGGCGTTTTGGCTCCATCCTTGGCTTTGGCGGCAGATTTCGCCCTATCAGATTTCTCATCGGCCCGAAGATGCGACAACCCGGTCAGCGCTGACCAACCAACCAGACCAATGACCATCCCCAGAGCGGTACTCCGGACGATGGAACCCATTTTGGCAGCGTGAATCATGGCCAAACACCTCCCCAGGTGCTCGATGGATGCTGTCCATCGTCTGAAATGCATGCCCTATCGTATGTTGCATTCACCCGGTGCTCCAGCCTCCCGGTGCGATTTCCTGCAGGTCCCCGGTCGTTACTTTGTGAATAATGGTCACTATCTTGGAGGAAACGCCCCCGGGATTGGTTCCCGGAACAGCTTGCAAAAGGCCCGCCATGTTCCCAGCGCCCGACCGCCCCACCGAAAAACTGGCCTCCTGGCTGGGTTCATTGACGGATGAGGAACTGCTGGACAGGTGGGTATTTTGCCGAGAAGAACTCACCGAGGTCGGCCGGGAGGCCACACGGCGTGAATTAGACGCACGTCGCTTGGACAACACCCGTCAGGAATCCCATAGGCAAACCTGGGAAAACCGGCTCTGGCGTGATGGGTGGGGCCACACCCGGGTCTGCAATCGGTGCAATCGCCTGGCCACCCACCGTGGCTGGTCCTTCCGGAAGATATTTCACCTCATCCCCCTGGCACCCATCCGGGTGGGTACCTGCGACGAACACTCTGCCTCCTGAAAAAAGTCCGATCCAACAAAAAACCCGGCCTGATTGGGCCGGGTTCATGCGTTTGATCGTTGTTCAGGGATTAGGCCTTCTTGGCCACGAGCGCCTTCACAGCCTTCTCATCCAACTGGGCAAAGGGCTTACCAGCCGCTTGGCTGATCCAGCTGCGAATGGTGGGAGTGTAAGGAAATTTCACCTTGGAGACCGCTTCGGCCAAACGACCGGCGCGACGGGCACGCTCGGCAATCTTCAACTTGCCATTCACGGTCCGCGAAAGGGCCTGATCAGCCATTCGCATGTCAAAACGGTCGCGACGGGCACCCATGGGATCCAAACCTCTTCAAATTTCATGCGGCAAAACGGAAAATTAACAAAAAAAATCGGTTTTTGGAAGGCGACCCTACACCACCAGCCATTTCATCCATCCCATCAAGAGCCTGAACTCTTGGCAGGCTGGGCAGATACGGTGGATTGGCGGGTTTTCAGCCGTTCCACGATTCCTTGCAGCCGGGTGAGGTCTGCCTGGGCCTGCTGGGCTGCCGTTTGGCGGACCTTGAGCTGGTCCCCCAGAGCCTTCTGTGCGGCTTGGGCATCCGTCAGCCGTTTGGGCAACCCGGCCATCTGGGTTGTAAGCGTAGCCACCAAGTTGTCCACATCAGCCTGGGCCTTGGTTTCCTGGGCCAGCTTCGGTTCCAGTTCCTTCATTTTTGCCGCAGCCGGGACAGTCTCCTGGTCCACTTGGGTGAGAAAAGCCTGCATTCTGCTGGCAGCCAATGGCAACGCCTTGTCCATGGGGGCTTTTTGGGCCAGATCCTTCAAACGGGCCACCATGCCCCGGGTCTCGGCCAGAACAGCCTCGCGAGCCTTGGCCTCGGTCTCCAGTTGTGCCTTGATCCCGGCCAGTGCGTCCTTCGCCGCCTTGGCTTTGACCTGGGCCGCTTTGGCTTGTTCCAACCGAACAGGCAACGATTTTTGCAGGCCCTGCACTTCGACGATGGTGTTGCCAGCCTGTTTCAGGGCCTCTTCCGTTTGCTTGGCTTGGGCCGTCAGTTGGGCGGCTCCGGCTTGTCTGGTTTCCAATTCCTTAGATACCAGCTGGATTCGCTCGGCAAGGGTGCCAGGGTTGGCGGTCATGGCGCCTTCAGGGCTACCATCCGCTGCCTTCCAGGCCCGGACCTGCCCGGTCCAGTCGGTGCCGATCACCCGGGTGCCATCATGGGTCAGCAGGGCGCGCAGGGCCAAGTCGGGCATCGCAGGGAAGCTGCGCAGGGCCTTGCCCGTTCCATCCCACAGTTTCACGGTGCGGTCCCGGCCGGCCGACACGATCCGCCCGTCCATCCCGTAGCGGGCCCCCAACACTCCGCCGCCATGCCCGGTCCAGGATTTCACCTGGTTGCCATTCTCCATTTCCCACTGGCGGATGGTGGTATCTTCGGAACCGCTGAGCAGGATGTTGGAATCTTGTCGCCAGGAGACCTCGGTGATGGCGGCGGTGTGTCCACGAAGCGTGAAATATTCCCGCCCGTTGTGGGCCTCCCAAACGAACAAGCCGCTGGAACGGTCGCCGGAAGCCACCAGAACACCATCAGGGCTGAACTCGATCGAGGTGATCCAGTCGGTGTGTTTTTTGACCTCGTAGGCCAGCTTGCCGTCCGCCGTGTTGTAGACGCGCAACATTTTGCTGGGGCCACCCAATGCGATCAGCGATTGGTCCGGACTCACGTCCGCCGCCAGCACGGTGTCGGTTTCCTCACCCACCGTGGTGACACGCTCGCCCGTGGCGACATTGAACAGGGTCACCTTGCCGGTGGCGCTGCCGCGGCCGCCGGCCACCATCAGCAGGCTGCCATTGCGGCTGAACTTGATGACAGTGGGCAAACCCTCGGGGAAGGGCAGAACGCCGAGCAGCTCCTGGGTGTCCCCGTTGTAGAGCAGGATTTGCTTGTAGGATCCCACGGCCACCAGCGGGCTCCACGGATTGGAGGCGATCGCTGTCACCGGATTGGCCCGTCGCGACTTCAGCACCGGGTCCTGAGCCAACGGCTTGGAAGGCATCGGCGGAGGTCCGGAGGGGCGTCCCCGCACCACCGACTTCAGGCCGATCTCCTTCTTGGGGGCGGCGGCCATTGTTTTGCTGCCGGAATTCTCCGGTGCCCCAGCCGAGATCCAGTTCTCGATCAACGCGATGTCCGGGTCGGGAATTTTGGGGCTGTTGGGTGGCATGAAGGGTTCTGCCTTGTGCGCCACCGTCGTGAACAAGGATGACTTGTCCGGGTCACCGGGTTTCACCACCGCGCCCGAGCTGCCACCCTCCATCAGCTTGGTGTAATTGGTCACCACCAGACCGCCGCGCTTTTTGTCAGGCGAGTGGCAATTGCCGCACTTCGCCTGCAGCACCGGCAGCACATGGTCCTGAAAGGTCACCTTCTTGTCGCCTTGCGCCGGCAGGGCCAGCGCCACGATCAGCAGGGCGTTCATCTTGTTTCTCCAGCAGCCGGCCCGGCCGGCCTGAACCCGAAACCTGTGCCCATCGGCCGGTTTGCCCGGCTATCCGAGGGGATTGAATCAGTGGTTGAACATGAACTCCCGGGAGTTCAACACCGCCCAGAAGGCGTCTTCCAAGGCTTTCTTCTTGTCTGTTTCCGCGTTCACCAGGGTCATGATCCTGCCGGTTTCCTCCGCGGTCGGCTTTCGGGACATGCAGCGGATGTACATCTCCTCGAGGATCTGCTCGGGCGTCTTCTTGGCCGCCAGCATCTTGCCCACCAGGTCGCCCTGCTTGATCCGGTTGCCGGTGGTATCGCCGTTGAGCAGGTGCAGCGACTGCGACAGCGTCGGTTCCAGTCGCACCTCGCAGGCGCAGACCGTCTCGCGGGTGGCCCGGCCGAAGGTGGTGAGGAAGTAGTTGCTCACGGTGCCGTCGGCAATCTGTACAGCCCGTGCGCCAGTCGGAAGCCCGGGAAACTTGTTCTGGGTGGTGGTCACCTGGGTGATGCAGTCCAGGAAGGTCTCGGCCCGGATCCGGCGGATCGCCGCATGACTGAAGTTGCGGGTGTCCAGCTCGTTGGAGGTGTTGGTGGCCGTCGCGCGCTGGTAGGTGCGCGAGGTGCAGATGTCACGCACCAGTTTCTTGAAATCGTACTTGTATTCGGTGAACTTGCGGCCCAGCTCGTCCAGCAGTTCCTGGTTGCTGGCCGGATTGCTCACACGCACATCGTCCACCTCGTCCACGATCCCCTTGCCCAGGAAGTGTGCCCAGACGATGTTAGCCAGGTTGGTGCCGAAATACGGGTTTTCGGGCGAGGCCAGCCACTGCGCCATCATCTGGCGCCGGTCCTTGCCGGCCGTGTCCGGGGAGGCGCCACCCAGAAACTTGGGGGTCATCACACGCCCGCCGACGGGATGGCGCACATCGCCGCCCCCCGAATTGAACACCACCACCTCGCGGGGGTCGTCGGCCCCCTTGCGGCCGATCTGCGAGAAGAAGGCGGCAAAGCCGTAGTAGTCGTCCATCGTCCAGCGGTCAAACGGATGGTTGTGGCACTGGGCGCACTGGATGCGCATGCCCATGAACACCTGGG
>CAWUOE010000264.1:0-5264 GCA_963923355.1 uncultured Gemmataceae bacterium
ATTGCCCGGAGAATATTGGCAAGTACAGTCCCCTCCTTGTCCTGGTTTGGGTCGTAGGAGACGAGGAAGGCCCTGCGGTCGAGAAACAACCCGCGCGTTCGGGAACGCCGTCCGACTATCACCATGGCATTTGTCATGTGTCCCAGTTCAGGTCTGGGCTGGGCCGGGTCCACCGAACGCTCGCGGACATGTCGGTATGCGGATCGCCCGTTTGGTTTCCTGGGTGCAGAACGGAACCTCCTGCATCTTTCCACAGCGTCCAACTGGGAGGCACGCTTCAGGAACGAGACGGCTTGGGTCAGTTTTTCTTTTTGGGATGCGGGCACCAAGTCCACATCGAGGAGGTCCACTGTGCCAGCGCAGGTATCGTGGCGCCCACCTATGAACCACGTGTCCTCCGGGATACGAATGCCTTGTTCGACCAGAGCTTTGCGAACTTCCGGTCGGTTGGCCAAGGTGGCGAAAAGTCTGGCGTTGTTGTGACCCTCATGCCCGCGGCAGGCGCCGCAATCATAGGCCGATTTGTGGGGGTTATTAGCAGTGTGTGAACCATGACCCAACACCAGTACCAGCGGTGCGAAATGGTCGGTGAGACCGATGGTTCGTAGCAGGCCACCCACACGGTTGACCTGTTCAGGAAGGGGAAAAGCCAGAACTCCCGCCCCGTCAACTGATTCGGGGAGGTCCAGGCCCGCAGAGTCGTGACCTGCCTGGGTGATCCTCTGGAAGAATTCCCGCCATCTGGGGAAAAACAGACCCAGAACCATGAGCGGAAAGGCAGCAACAGCAGTCAGTGCCCCAATCAGGGCCCCTGTCCATTTGCTTCTCAAGGACAATTCGGCTTTTTGGGCAACGCGGGAAAAAGAGGCGGTGCGCTGTATAGTTGCAGCCTTTCTTTCCGAGGCTGGTTTTTCGCGAACCGTGTAGGCTGGAGACACGCCCAGCGGACACAGGATGCGCGGGTAGGGACTACTCAAATCCCGATAAGCGACAGGCAACTGATAAAACCCTGGAGCCCCCCAGGTGCGAATCCGTCCATCTAAATGCTCCAAGGCCCGGCGGAATGACTCCTCCCGATCATCGAGGCAGGTCATCACATCCAGTAAAGGGCGGTTGTGCTGGGGGGCCACCGGCGGATTTTCAGAGAGCGCTTTTAGGACCTGGTTTCGAAGGTTGGCTTCCAGTGCTTCCTGCCAAAGTGCCAATCGGCGCCACATGCCGAAATTTGAGGCAACCTCCACCAAGGCTTCCCGCTTCAATTTGGGAAGGATCGAAAGTTCTCCTGGGCGAACACCCAGTTTCAGCAAGGCTAGGCAAAGATTCCACGGGTCACGTCGAAGGGCAGGCGAAGCTTCGGGTGCCTTGACCTTTTCCCGCAAGGTTTTGACCAAGGATGCCGGAGTGACATCTTTTCCTGTAATGATTTGAAGCTGCAGGGCGGTATCGCGAGCGAGGTGATATTCAACCAGTAATTGGGCTGCGATAAAGTCCATGAGGTGGACCGGGGTATCAGGCCTCGGGCGTTCCTCAGGGTTCTGCTCGAGTCGGTGGAACATGCCGGCCCAGCCAGGGTGTCTGAGTACCACCGCGCGCAACATTTCATCGATGTCAACCGTCTGGTTTTCGCACAAGCCCAGCAAATCCACGATGGCGTCGATGGGGGACTGGCGGATTTCTAGCCGGCGCAGGGCATCAGCCCGCAGTGCAGGACCGTAAGGAGCAACAAAACCGGCTTGGGAGACATGTTCCAGGAAATAGGGCCAAAAACGTGTGGTCTCGGGTTCATGGTGGCCGGCCATTCCACGGTCGAGATAGCGGGAGCAGTAGCCGACCAGCAAGGACCGCGATGCGGTGATGAGGGTGAAGCCAGCCAAGTGCCGCACCAAGTCACCTGGCGTATTGACCGGCATAAGGACCTTGGATGTGCGGAATTCCCAAGGCAGTTGGACCACTTCGTTCCAGAGTTCAACAGCTTTGGCGCCCCCGGGATGATGGTGGCGAAGCCACCAGGCGCGGCTGGCCGGGGCAATCTTGGGCTCCTCACGGAAAAGCAGCGCGTCTTCAAGGTCTTTCACCGTGATGCGAGGCAGAATTTCATCGCGGTTTTCCGGCCAAGCCAGACGACCCCGAGCCTCCAGCAGATCGGCAGCAGTGATTTCACCGGAGTGGAAAAGCTCCTGGAATTCCATTTCCGACAAGTAGCCGCTGGCCCCGTGCAAATCATGGGCGGTCCGGACGGCATCATGAAAGGGAGATCCCTCAAGCACCTGAAGGGTGTTCTGTGCAACAAAGGTTTCAAGGGGTGCTTGATCCACCAGCAGCCCAGACGCATGGCGTACCGCCTCTGCAACTAGGACGTGAGCTGGCCTGTTGTCCGCCATGATCGAGTTGGATTTTCCAGGGGCAGCCTGCATGTTTCCCATGGCCATATCTACCTTTTAGGGTGATCATTCAGGACTCGCTGGAATTTTTCTCACAGCGGCTGGACGAGGCAACGGCGCGTTGATTACAACAGAGCAACAAAATGTTGGATTACACCGGCGTCAGGTTGGCAGCCCTCGATCAGAAGGGCTTCAGGGTATAGCCCCGGCCGCGCACTGTCTGGATCACATCCCCTGCTCCTGCCCGCGACAACTTGTTGCGAAGGCGGTTGACATGGACCTCGATGATGTTGGTCTCGCTCTCGCAGTCGCCTTCCCACAAATGCTCCGAGAGCATGCGGCGGGTAACAATGTTGCCGGCATTGCGCATGAGAATCTCAAGCAGGCTAAAGCCCGTGGGTGTGAGGTCAACCTGGTTCCCCAGACAGGTGACGCGGCGGTTGGTCAGGTCCAGGGTTAATTTTCCTACTTGCAAAGCCGGGGCTGGCCGATTGGAGGCGCGCCTGCGCACAGCCTCCAATCGTGCCAAGAGCTCGTGGAAGGCGAAAGGCTTGACCAGGTAATCGTCCGCGCCGTCGCGTAGGCCCGCTACCCTTTCCTCCACTGCCCCAAGGGCGGTGAGTATGACCACTGGTGTCCGCACGCCCTTGGCTCGGACCTGGCGGAGGACATCGAGGCCGGCGACCTCCGGCAGCATCAGATCGAGGATGACACAGTCATGGCGCTGGGTCATGCATTCATCCAACCCCGCCTTGCCATTTTTTACCCAGAGGCATGTGTGTGCGGATTCGATCAAACCCTTTGTGACAGCTTTCCCAATGAGTGGATCGTCCTCGACCAGCAGCACCCGCATGGCTACGGGGGTATCCTTGGCCACCAACGGCTGAGTCGGAGAGATCGATTTGGGGGGTGGAGTTTTCTTTCCCTTGGGATTGGCAGGCATGTCCTCGTTGGATCCGGTTTTGCCAAGTTGTTCTGGGGCTTGATTTGCCTCCGAAACGGCTTCCCGCCAGATGGCTTGCCGTTTCCACGGGCTGAGGGCCCGAGTTGTCCGCACCAGTTCCCTTCCTGATTCGGGCGAAACCAGTGCTTCGAGGATTTGTCGGGAATAACCCAGGTGTTGCAGAGCCAAGCAAAGTTCCCAAGGTTCGCGCTGAATTTCCAAAGCCATTTCACCGGAGCTGGGGAATTGCCGAAGTGATCTGGAAAGGGTTGCTGCAGTTGGGGAATCCTTGGTGGCAAGGTGGCCGGAACGGAGGGCCAGGTCGGCGGCGATATGGAATTCCACCAGGGCAACGGCCCCCAAAAAATCCATGAGGGACTTTGTCTGGGTTTTTGCATCCCGGAAGCGCGCCGCCCAGCCAGGGTGAGCCTGCAGGGTGAGCCTCACCGCTTTTTCTAGATTGGGGAGGGAAGGATCATCCACCCCAAGAAGTTCCAAGGCTGTTTCGGCCGAACCCACCCGGTTGCCGAGTCGTCGGCACGCATCGGCTTCCAGAGCTTTTCCAAAGGAAGTTCGGATACCGCCGATAGACACATTGCTGAGAAATAAATCCCAAAAGTTGTTTCCGGGATTAGCGTTCTGGAAAAACATAACGCAAATGGGCAAAAGGACTGTGCGCACCGCGCGTGTAGCCAAAGGATCATGGTGTTGCCGGCACCATTCACCAAGCGGCCAAGAATCGTCGAGCGGGTTGTTTGCCTGCTCCGACCAAGGCAGCCCGAGAACCCAATCGCGCAGGGAGGTATCCGTTCTTTGGTCGGTCCGCGTCAGCAGGGCGTGGTCCAAGGTAAAGCGGGTGAGACCCGGAAGAATCAGTTCGCGACCCTCCAGAAAACCAAGGCGACCCAGTGCGTCTGAAAGCTGCTGTTCGGTGATCAGGCCACGGTGATAGAGAGACCGCGATTCGGCCTCGGAAAAGTTTTTTTCATTACCATTGGAAAGCCCGGACTCCAGACGGAACAATCGTTGGCCGTTTTCCAGATTGGCCGGCAGTATTTCCACGGGCAGGTCCGGTTCCAAGGCCATTGCTGCCTTTTGGAGTGCCAGTTCAAGGATCGCAGTGTCGGCCGAGGAACCCATGGACGGGTTCTGAGCCATCATCTCCGGCCTAAGACCAAGCATGGTGTTGCCTTCAGGTGGCTGGGAAAACATTCAAACAGAAGAATTGTTCTTTCCGCCAACCAAGGTGCGCAAGCAAGGGTCTATTACAACCCGGCAAGTAAAACGACTGGTTGCCTTTTCTTCAGGAAACTGACAGCCAAGTTGAAGGGAATTTTAGATTGGGAGGGAAATACTTGCCGGTTCTTCAGAAGTTGAATTATGCGGATTTGCTGACCTTTTTCAGGCGCAAGGTAATTTCACCACCAAACGGGCGCCACCGGTTGGTCGGTTTTCCATCCGGATCGATCCGCCGACTGCCTTCACAATCGCACGACAGATGCTGAGGCCGAGGCCCGAGCCTCCTTTGGGACGCATCGGTTGGTGGGCGGGGTTGGTGCGGTTGAAACGATCGAAAACCTTTTCGATGCTTTCCTCGGGCACACCCGGGCCGGTATCAGCTACTTCCAGGGTAGCCCATCCGGGGTGGGCAGAGTCATCCACCCGCCAGGAGCAATCGACGGTCCCGCCAGGCGGGGTGAATTTCAGGGCGTTGTCGAGGAGATTGCTGAGAACCTGGCGCAGGCGGCCCGGTTCTCCTGCGACGGTCACGGTGCGGCTGGCCTGAAGATTGAGATGGATGCCTTTTTGTTCGGCAACTGGGGTGAACATCTCAATGGCGCGCTCCACCACCTGATCGAGGCGGGTCGTGGCACCCTGGCGGTGAAGGCGGCCTGCGTCCCCTTCCGCCAGCAACAGCAGACTGTTCACCAGGCTGCCCA
>CAWUOE010000265.1:0-5249 GCA_963923355.1 uncultured Gemmataceae bacterium
TGGTGCCGTTGTAGACGCTGCCGGTGATGATCGGGCGGTCGGGATCACCCCGCTCAAATGACACCACCACCTCGTGGCCCACCCGGGGCCAGAACGCGGCCCCGTAGCCCTTGCCTGCCCAGCCCTGGGCCACACGCACCCAGCAGGAACTGGTGGAGTTTTTCCGTGCGGCCGGATCGAACCAGAAATAGACCTTCACCCGGCCGTGGGGATCGACAAAAGTATCCATGCCCCTGGGGCCGGTGACCATGGCTGTCTCGACCCCCTTCACGGTTGGCTTGGGTCTGGGGGGCCAGGGAGGTTGCTGTAGCGACAGGGGTGCCGCCTGGATAGTCGCCTCCCGTTTCAGGCTGGTGGCCTCGCCAGCCCAGTAGCTTCCCTCCACTTCCACGCTATGCTCCACCCGCACCGCCAGCCAGTCGCCGTCCTGCCGGTGGTGCCCCCGCAACTGGAAGGCATACCCGGGCGTGACCTGGTTGCAGTCGCCACGGGCCGCAGCCCGCACCGAGTCGGCCATCATGCCGGTGGCAGCCACCCGGGCCCGGTGTTCCTGGGCATCGTTGATCAGGCCAAGTGCGGCCGGATCGCTGGTCCCGGAGTGGTCGATGGCATCAAATTGGCGGGCGAAGGAGCGTTCAGGGGGCACCCACGGCCCGGGGGCCTCGGGCGTTTGAAAAACCCTTTCGCCGGCCCGGGTGGATTGCTGGCCGGTGGCCGTGGCCTTCAGGATCTGCCCGTAAAACTGGAAGTGGCTGTCCAGCAACAACGCCCGCGTGGGTGTCAGCTTCTGCTCCACCCGCCAGGTGCGGATTGCCGGTTTCTGCGGGCTTGGCCCGCCATTCGCACCGTATTCAACCTCGCCGGTGGATGGAGACAAAGAGGTGTTGCCGGCCAGAACCAGGGTGTGGGTGGGGCTGTGGTGGTGGCGGTTTTCGGGCCGAGTCTCCACCCATTCCCGTTCTGTGCCATCGTGTTTTTTGCCATGTCGCCAGTAATGGCTGATGCCCTCTTCCGAGCAAAGGCGCAGGAAGAACTCCAGGTCGGTTTCCTCGTATTGGGTGCAATAAAGGCGGATACCTGATTTTTCATGC
The DNA here is from genome assembly GCA_963923355.1 of uncultured Gemmataceae bacterium. Taxonomy (GTDB): domain Bacteria; phylum Planctomycetota; class Planctomycetia; order Gemmatales; family Gemmataceae; genus UBA6894. The sequence goes on from CAWUOE010000265.1 coordinate 1,092, forward strand.
AACTCGAATTCGGCTCCTCCCACGGGTGCCAGTACCTGGCGGATGATGTCCAGCGCTGTCTGGTTTTGGAAGATACGGGATCGTTTCACCAGACCCAAACTTGCCAGGCGGGGTCTCAGCACCATCTGGTAATGGTCGAATACCTCGTCACTGTCCGACTGGCTGAAGGACCAGACCATGCCATTGAGATGACGCACTGTGCCGTCGGCCAGGGTCACCCGCGCGCCAGCATCCTGCCCCAGCAGTTTTTCAAACGGGATTTCGGTGTGTTTGGGTGCCAGCAGATCCAGCGTGAATTCGAAACTGTCGTTCAGTTGCTCCCAACCGGCCAAACGTACCGGCAGCAGCGTGTTTTCCTCCAGCGGAGTGAAAACCTGAAGGGGAGATTTTTCCTGGGAAAAGCTTTTCATGGTGTGCTTGCCCGCAATGCCTTACTTCAGCTTGGTGTGTGATTACGATGGCCACCGGCGGAAACCCGGCGGCTGAACAGGTGGTCAGTTTTTCCGAGTCAGCGTCAATTCGACCTCTCCGGTCAACTTTACCACGGCAGGATTGCCGGGAATGTACTCAATCACCGCCCCGCCGAAGGGGTCGGCCTGGGCCAGCCAACATCCCGGTCCCATGGGCTGGAGGGTGGTCTCGGTGCCACCCAGGCTGAAAATCGGCACCCCGTCGCGCAGGAACAGTTTCGCCTCCCCGTAGGCGGGATGGATGTAAATCCCTTCCATTTGGGCCGGGTCGATCTTGTCCATGCGTGAGCGCGCCCGTTCGCCAGCCAGCCGCGCCCGTTGCAGCAATTCCTCCAACCCTCGCTTTTGCTGTTTCAGCACCAGCCCGTTGTAGTCCCTGCCGGTATGGCCCAGAAACAGGTCAACCAGGTGATGGGTCAGCGACAGGTTCATTCGTGTCAGGCTCAGGTTGCACAGAACCACAAATCCGATTTTTTTGCCGGGGACCAACGTGATTTGCGCCCGCATGCCATCCACCGCTCCGCCGTGCGCCAGCAACTTCTCCCCACGGTGGTCGTAGACGGTGAAGCCCAGGGCGTACCCCATCGATTGCGAGCTGGGGTTCAGTCCACGTAGGGCCGGTGTGAATTCCTGCGCCACCTGCTGGGTGTGCAACAGGCGCATCTGGTCGCTGGATACCAGCCGTTTTCCTTCAGAAGTCGTGCCATCCCCCAGGTGAAACAGCACCCAGCGCGCCAGATCATTGGCTGTGGAGTGAATGCTTCCGGCCGGGTCTGGGCTGGTCATCGGGTAGGGTTCACACGGCTGGGGCAAGTCCTCCAGATTCAATCGGTGGGGCTGGGCGCGGATTATCTGGGGCGGTATCTTCGCCGGGTCGGCCCAGGTGGAGCGCATGGCCAGGGGATCGATCAAGGCACCCTGCACCTGCTCGGCCCATGGCTTCGCATCCACCGCCTCCTCCACCAACCCCAGTGTGGTGAACAGACTGGTCTGGTAGGCGAATTTTTCACCGGGTTTGGATTGGAGTGGAATGGTTTTCAACCGTTCCACTCGGTCCCGCATGGTGCCGGGCCACCGGTACCACAAAAGATCGTGGCTGGCCAAGCCGCCTGAATGGCTGGCGGCGTTTCTCAAGGTGACTGTCCGGGTGGACTGGGGATCGGACAATTGAAACCAGGGCAGGTGCTTGTGGATCGGGTCATCCCAGGACAGCTTGCCCGCGTCCACCAGTTGCGCCAGGCGCGTGGTGGTGAAGGATTTGGTGATGGAGGCCACCGGGAACAGGGTATCCGCGGTGATGGGCTGGTCACCACCCAGGGCCGTGGTGCCGAAACCCTTGGCCCAGATCACCTTGCCATCATGGACAATGGCCACCGCGCAACCCGGCACCCGCCAAAAACGCATGCCCAACCGAGTCAGGTTTTCGGCCTGCAGGTCCCAAGAATCTGGAAGCGGCGGGGCAGTGGCCTCCTGGGAGGCCAGCGTGCGGAGGCCGCACAGCCACAGAAAAGTGAGAACCAGCATGCGGGTGGATGTTTCGGGGCGCATGGTCGCCGATCCGCTAAAAATAAAGAAGGGGTGGAACGGCCGATTGGGGGCCTGCCCTCCCCGGAATGGTACACCAACCCGCGCCCGCCGGCACAGGCGGAGGGGCTATGGTGGAGATGGAGCGCCATGGACCCTCGGGTGATATTCGGCATAGCAGGGGGCGTGCTGGCGTTTTCGCTGCCGCTGTTCTGGTGGACGGGCTTGCCCAAGCTTTGGGCGCCCACCCTGATGATCGGGGCGCCATTCGCCTACGCAGCCTGGTGGAACCTGCGGAAATATTACCCGGGCAGGCCCGGCTACTGGTGTGCAGGTACGATCCTCACCATTCTGCCCACCTTGGTTGCGCTTTGGGTGGTGCAACAGGCCGGCACCATGGCCGGCCAACTGGCGGTGAAACGGCAGGAAAGCGATCTGCGCACGGAAGTCGGCGCCATGCTGCGCGACAAACCCGAGGATTATCCGTCTTTGGGGGAGGGCCTTCGCCAGGAGCGACTGGGGCGTCTGGCCGAAATCCGCCGCAATCCCAATCTTTCCCCGCGAACCGCCGAATTCGTCGACAAGGCGACGGACTACCTGGAAAACAAGTTGCCCCAAGAGCGGGGATTCCGGTACCGGATCGGCACGGAGTCCCGACTGCGCGACGCGGTGACCGTGCTGGAAAAGGCGACGCCCGCCAAGCCGGCGGCACCACTGCCTTTTCCATCCGAGGGATACATGGTGGTGGTGGAGGACCGCGCCGGCTTGAAGCCACCCACCGGTGAGCGGTATGCCCTGGCCGACCTGTATGCCATGCGAGGTGTGGCCCTCCGGGCCGCCTGTTCGTTGGACGAGGCGGAATGGCTCGGCCTGATCACCTGGAGCCAGCCGGTGCTGGTTACCGATCGCCACGCATACCCCTGCACGCTGCAGTTATTCTCTAAAAAAGACGGCAAATGGTTGCCAATGGCTTCCATGGAGGTTCCACGTTTCGCCATCGAGGCCGAGGCGGATCCCGAATATTCCACAGCCGCCCCGCGTGGCTACAACCTGGGTGAACGCCCCCGGCAAGAGGCGATTCGCCGTTGGCTGCAGGGTGGTGAACCGGGAAAGGCCGACTGAGGCCCGGTCATCGGGATGCCCGGAAAGGCACGGTGGCTGAGGGAAGCCCCGCCCCGTTCACCGACTGGATGGAATACTGTTCACCTGGCGCCGGGTCTGTGATTTCCATGCGCGCCAGCGGCTGGTCGGGGGTGTCGTGGTAACCGAGACCCTGGAACAAGGGGCGTGGCCTGCCCGCGGGCTTCTCCGGCAGTTTCCTCCACACTTTGCCGTCGCGGAGTATGACGAATCCGCCCAGTCCGCTTTCCAGATCAGCGGGGGCCTGCCAGGTGAGTTTGGCGGTTCCCTGTGCCCGCTCCAACGTGGCCATGCTGGGAGGGGGAGGCGGGCTGCTGTCTGCCACCAAGCCGGTGCGGCTGAATTCCTCCCACACCCTGGCGAATGCCAGATTGGGTAACCAGACCGTGGCGGCTTGGCCGCGGGCAACCCATTTTTTTGCCTCGTCGCTTTCCGCCACCACCGGTTTGCCACCACCCACAGGGGCAATCCATCCGGTCCCCGGTTGTATGGGCCGCAAAGGGCCCTCCGGCGATTCCTTCGGGGGTAGGCGCAGGGCCAGGCAGGCGTCGAAGAAAGGGATAGCCAGGTACCGGCTGTCGCCGCATTCGTGCCCCGTTTTTGGATCCGGGCAGAAAAGGGCGGGCGCTCCCTGGGCCCGGAAGGCCTGGAACATGGCCTCGGCGCCGGTCCAGGCGCCGGAGAAACGCTTGTCATCCTTTTCCTTCTGACCAGGATTCAGTGCAATTGGAACTCCAAAAAATCCTTGTTTCAATGACGGGGCCGGAATCTCGCCCTTCGTCCAGGTTTGGTAGGCCGTCCCCGAACGGAACCAGATGGCCACGATCCGTTCCGGATGGCTGGCCAGCATCAGGCTGGCCCAAAAGCCACCCCCGGAGTGTCCCCAAAGGCACCATGGAACCGTCTTCAGTTCGGGGTGGCCGGATTTGGCGGCCAGCTCCTCCAGGGCCTTCAGGAATACATCCCCCGACCCGTTGCGTGGGTCGCACCACAAACGGCAATTTTCCTTGTCTTCCTGGGTGTA
>CAWUOE010000266.1:0-5246 GCA_963923355.1 uncultured Gemmataceae bacterium
GGGTAGGGTCGGCCCAAGCCAGGGATGCGCCGGTCGGGAACACGGTGGCCACACGCCGGCCCGGGAGGGGGAGCTGGCGCCAGAGCACCAGTTCCTTCAACTCGCCCAGCCAGCCGACCCACTCCAGGGAAAAATGGTTCCCCCCCGGCAGGGCAAACAGTTCCCCGGGTTGTTGGGCCGGGGCCAGCTTGATGGCGCAGGGGCCGGGTAGATTGGCCAGCAGGCTGGTGAGTGAGGGAGAGTAGGCGTCCAGGTCTAGCAGGCGTTTGCCTTCCTGCCTGCGGGCCGGGTCGGCGAAACCGCATGCGAAGTGGGCTGCGGGGAAGCGCTGAGCATCGGCGCGAATGGCCAGCATGCGGTGCTGCAGGCGGTGGTGTTTGAGGTTGGCGGCGAGGTACCGCGCGCGCAACGGGTCCCATTCCACCGCCACCCCTGTGGTCACCCGGGCCAGTTGGATGGTGTCGGCCCCGCAAGCCGCGCCCAGCTCGATGACCGGGCCATGGCTGGCAAAGCGCTTGGCCCGGTGGATTGCGAGTTCCTGTCGGGTGGCCTGCTCCAGCGCCTCGCGGGTGAAGAGCATGCCGGTCCAGCCTTTGGCCCGGGCATGGTTGCGGACCTGGGCCATTTCCCATGCCCAGGCTGCGGTGGTGGCATCGCGCTGTTTGCGGAGGGTGGCCAAAGCTCGGTGGGGAGGTTGGCCGACAGCGAGCAGGGATTCAGCCTCCTGGAGGGCTGATTCATCCAGCGGCAATTGGACAGGGGTATGCATGGGGTTTGTGGTAATCAGACTTTCATTCAACCAGAAAGGGTGAGGGGGGTCAAAAACCGGGTTTGCGAGCGGTGCAAAGGAGGGACCAAACGCCAAATCGGATCCTTTTGTCCGTTTGTCGTGTATATTGGAACGTGTCGGAACCCATTCGAGGAAGGCTGTGCCATGAGGCTTGCCCTGAAACGCTGGCTGGCGGCGTTGGTTTTGACGAGCGGGTTGTGTTTGGACGATTCCCGCGCCGCCGACCTGGAGGGGGCCCCCATCCATTACGGGACGGCACCCGAGACCAATGCGATCGCGCGGTTGCAGCAGAGGCTGGACACCGGCAAGGCCAAGCTGGCATACGACAAGGACAAAGGGTATCTGCCGGCCGTGCTGCAGGCGTTTGATCTGCCGGTCTCCTCGCAGGTGCTGGTGTTTTCCAAGACCAGCCTGCAGCGGAACCGGATTGCGCCCAAGACTCCCCGCGCCCTGTACTTCAATGACGACATGTACGTGGGGTATTGCCAATCGGGCGAGGTGATGGAGTTCTCGATCGCGGACCCATCGCTTGGGACGGTGTTTTACACGCTGGAGCAGCAGGGTGATGAGCCGCCGCGGTTCAGGCGGCAGACGGAAGCGTGCCTGATCTGCCATGGATCGTCGGCCACGCAGGGTTTTCCGGGGCATCTGGTGCGATCGGTCTATGCGGATCACGAAGGGCAGCCGATCTTCTCGCTGGGCACCAGCCGGGTGGACCATTCGACCCCGCTCAGCAAGCGGTGGGGGGGCTGGTACGTGACGGGCAGCCATTTGGGGCGCGCGCATCTGGGGAACCTGATCCTGCCAAAAACCACCCGCCACCAGCCGACCAGCAACCCGCATGGATCCACGTGCGACGACTTGAGCATTTTCTTTGAAACCGGCCAGTACCTCTCGAGGCATTCGGACCTGGTGGCGCTGCTGGTGCTGGAACACCAGGCCGAGGTGCACAACCGGCTCACCCGGGTTGCGCTGGAAACCCGGGTAGCGGTGCACCAGCAGGAGGAATTTGACCGGATTCTGGGCCGCACGGAAAAGGGGCTGAGCGAGAGCACCGCCCGACGGATCGACGCGGCCTGCGAGAGTTTGGTCGAACACCTGTTCTTCGCGGAGGAGGCGCCCTTGGGCGGGAAGGTGAGCGGGACCTCGGGCTTTGCCGATGAATTCCAAGCCAAGGGTGCACGGGATGGGCAGGGCCGTTCGCTGCGGGATTTTGACCTGACTGATCGCATGTTTCGTTATCCGCTGAGTTACATGGTGTTGTCGCATGCCTTTGAACATTTGCCGGCCGTGGCGCGGGACCGCGCGGTTGCCCGGATCCGGCAGATTTTGCTCGAGGGGAGCGCGGACAAGAAGTACGCGCACCTGACCCCCGAGACGCGCCGCCGCATTGTGGAGGTGCTGGCTGGCTCCAGTCCGCTGTGGAAGGACCGGATTGGCAAAAACTAAGCGGATTCTTTCGGCCGGGCAAAGGGCCATTCTTCCCGCGACTTGCTCCAGAGCAGGTACACCAGCAAACCGACCAGCAGCGTGCCCAGGCCCAGGATGATGAAGATCTTACCAGTGCCGGCATAGACATACAGCCAGCCGACCATGGCCACCACCAGGGGCAGCGGGTAGAGCGGCATGCGCCAGGGCATGGTGATACCTTTTCTCCGCAGCAGAATGACCGCGAAGACCTGGGCGATGAACTGCTCGATGATGCGGGTGGCGACCAGGGCGCTGATGATCATGTCGAGGCTGAAGAGGCTCCAGAAGAGCACCAGGCCGCCGATGAGCAGCAGGGAACGGTGGGGGATGCGGTGGGTGGGATGGACCGCGTCGAACCAGCGCAGGAAGTTGCCCTCATGCGCGGCGGCGTAGGGCACGCGTGAGTAGCCCAGGGTGCCGGAAAAGCAGGAGGCGAAGCAACTGCCGACCAGCAGCACCGTGACCAGCTTGGCGGCCCAGTCGCCCCGGAGGCGGGTCATGAACTCGGCGGTGAGGTTGTCCTTGTTCTCGAGGATGGAGTCGAGCGGGATGACGCCGGTGAAGGCGAGGTGGACGAGGCTGAACAGGGCGACCACGGCCAGTGAACTGGCCAGGATGGAGCGGGGCAGTGTGCGGGCGGGGTCGCGCACCTCGCCGCCCAGATAACAGACATTGTAGTATCCGAAATAGGAATAGATGGCCAGGCCCATGCCGGCCCCCAGGCCGGCGGCGAAGGGCTGGGCCTCGGGCCGGGTCACGCCTTCGGCCAGGAAGGTGGAGGTCTGGAAACGGGGCAGGCCCTCGAGCAGGACCCAGCCGATGACGCTCATCACGGCGGCCAGGAACAGGAGGCTGATCCTCCCCAGGCTGTCCACCCGCCGGTAGAGGAGGAAGAGGATGGCGGCACCCATGGCGAGGCCGAACAGGCGGGTGGGGCTGAGGATCATGCCCAGGAACTGGCCATCGATCTCGGTGCCCAGGCGCAAGGTGTTGGCCTCGTCGAATGCCTTGAACTCAGGGCTGATGGCCTTGGAGAACTGGGCGGCAGCCACGAGGCCCGAGCCCACCTCGAGCGGACCGGAGAGCAGGATCTGCCAGACGAACAGGAAGGACATCAGCCGGCCCCATTTGGACCGGCCGAAGCTCTCGAGCAGGTAGTGGTAGGAGCCGCCTGCGGAAGGGAGGGCGGCGCCGAGTTCACCCCAGATCATGCTGTCGCAGATGATCAGGACACCGGCAACCAGCCAAGCCAGCAGTGCCTCAGGGCCTGGCAAGACCCCGAGAATCAGCGGGACGGTGGCGAAGACGCCGGCCCCGACGATCTGGGTGATGTTGATGGCGGTGGCCTGCCAGAAGCCCAGGCCGCGCTGCAGGGTTGGTTCGGTGGAACCGGTGTCCAGGGTCATGGGGGGTGTGGTGCCTAGCGGATTTCAGGAGGGACGCTGCCATAGGACCAGGGCTGTCCCTTGAAGGGTGGGGCTTTTGGGGCTTCCAGCACGGGGCCTGGTTTCAGGGTTTTGGCCAAGTCGATACCCATGGCGGTGATGCGCTCGCCGGAGCCAACCTTGAGGTTGCTGTAGCTGGTCAGGCGGGTCTCGTAGCCGCCGCCGCGGTCACTGAACGCCTCGGCGTTGGGGACATAGCCGACGCAGCCGTTGGCCAGCGAAACCGGGCAGGTGAAGGGGAAGCCGGATTGTTTTTTCTGCTCGAGACCAAAGGCGCAGAAGAACTCAGCGGGGTTGGTGATGTAGGCGACCGGGCCGACCTGGATGACCTGGACCTCGACCTCGGCGGTGGGGAATTTTTTCATTTGCGCGTCGAGCAGCACGGTCTCCTTGGCGAAGGCCCACTCGGTGGGATCCGCCTTTTTCTGGTCGCCCTGGACGATTTGCAGGGCCCTGGCGAGGCGCTCGGGTGAGGGGGAGCGCTTCTCCATGACCTCGGTCTTGCGGGCGGCAGCGAGCGGGGTGGGCTGGCCGGAGCGGTCGAGGGTGAGGAGGACCTTCAGGGCCTCGGCGCCGACGCGGCCGCCGACAAACTCGGCCCATGGCTCGGGCTTGCGGTGGACCTTGGGGTTGCGGTTGTCGACCTGGGTGACATCGCCGGAGTTGCCGTTGAGGAAAACCACGGGGCAATCCTTGCCGTAGTAGCCCTGGATGACCTTCTCGATGTAGTGGACATAGTTGGCGGAAATGCCACCGGGATTGGTGGTGGCGTGGCAGCAGAAATTGACGACGCAGCCGGTGAGTTTGCCCTGGGCATTCCAGGCGCCCAGCACGGTCACCTCGGGATCGACCGGGCCGGCGGGTTCGAGGATGTCGGGGTTGTTCTGGCCGGGGTGGGTCATGGTCATGCCGTTTTTCATGCGGAAACGGCGGTTGAAGGCGACCTGGTTCTCGATACCCTGGCCAACGGCGGCAGTGGCCGGGGCGAGGCGGGAATGGGCCGCGCAGACGGCATCGATGATGCCGGCCTCCATGGTTTGCAGATATTTGAGGTCGGCCATGCTGGAGTCATCGTAGGCCAGCTTGCGGACGAGGTTATCGCCGTGATCGTAGTCGCCGGGCATGACCATGCCGACGGGGCCGGAGGAATGGCTGTGGGAGGCGCCTATCAGCAGGTTGCCGCCCGGGATGCCGCATTTCTTTTGGACCTGCTCGCGCACACGTTGGACGCTACGGCGATCGATGCCGAGGGCATCCAGACCGATGAGGGCCACGGTGACACCATTCTGGCGGAAGATGGCGGCCCGGGCCTTGCAGGCATCGTGGAAGGATTGGTGGAAGACCTTGCCGTAGCCTCCGGGCTGTTCCATGCCGAGTTTGGGGGTGATATCGGCTTCGGCGAAGCCGGCGTGGAAATCGGCCGGCTGAGCTGGTGCAACAAGGAGCAACAGGGGCAAAAGGCATAGCATGTTCGGCGCTCCTGGCGGGAGGATTCGACGGTCAGATGGACAGACTAGCATTTGGCGGGGGAGGGTACGAGG
>CAWUOE010000267.1:0-5209 GCA_963923355.1 uncultured Gemmataceae bacterium
TCATTCACCGTCGGGATGTCGCGGCCTTGCGCCTTCTGGATCAGGTCCCCCTTGCGAAGGGCATCGGCCCCCGCGCCGGGTTCCGTGGCCAGGACGACCGGCTGGGGATAGCGGGAGGGGTCCAGCGCGAATCCGGCGGAGGTCTGCATCCCCTTGGCTGTGAGGTCAAATCGCGCCGCGGCGGGAAGCGGGTAGTGCAAGGGCACGGTGGGAGCATCCTCCGGGACCACCTGCCCGTAACAGCAGCCGTTCATCAGGCAGCCAACCCGGCCGAAGGCGACCCCCAGCGCGGCGGGTGCGGCGTAGAGATCCAGCACCCGCAAGGGGTTGAGGGGTTTGTTGCGGTGCCTCAACCACCAGCCGAGCAGCATGCCCAGAATACCGCCGGCATAGCCGCCGTACAAAATCAGGCCACCTTGATTGAGCAGGAGGAACTTGCCGAAAAAGTCCCTCCATTGGGTAGTGTTTTCCCACATGTACAAGGCGCGGCCACCGGCGATGCCGCCCAGGAAGGTCCACAGGGCCAGGTCCTGCAACATGGCGGCATCGACGCCCTCGCGCCGGGCCAATCGAACAATGAGCCAATTCCCGGCGAGAAAGGCGAGCAGCAGCATCAGGCCGAAGCCGTTGACCGCCATGCCGTTCTCAACGCCGGGCAGCGGGATGCGGAACAGGATCTGATGCATGGAAAGACTCGCCCAAGGCTGGTCCTGCCCGCACCAGGCGGCGGGACTGAACCGGGGTAGTTTTACCTTTTGGGTCCCAGCGGGGCCAACTGGAGATCCAGTCCTTTCTCACTGAGGTGATGGTCCAGCAACCCCAGCCCATTGTTTTCACGCAATTTGGCTAGGATCCTGCCACGCTCCTCCTCCCAGACCTGAAGCAGGAACGCCTGGGGATTGGAGGCGGCGCGGTAATTGGCCAGCCTGGACAGGAACCGCGCCGCATCCTCGGCGGCCAGGCGCCCCAGATTGTCCGCACGGGTTTGGGCCTCCTGCTTGACGCGGTAAGCCTCGGCTTCCGCCGCGCGATTCCTGGTTTCGGCCTCCTGCCGGGCCCGGGTGACCAATGTCTGGCGGCCAGCCTCGGACCGGGCCACCAGGTCGAAGGCGCTTTTCACCTCATCCGGCGGGGCCAAGGCACCGGCGCGCGCGTCGGTGATCAGGATTCCCATCCCGAGCCAATCCAACCTTTGCTGAACGCGGGGAACCAGTTCGCTGGCCAATCGGACCTTGCCTTCCAGCAACAGGGGGTCGATGGAGCGCTCACCGGCCCATTCGCCCAAGGCCCCCTCGATGAGTTGCGCGAGGATGGTCTCGGCCCGGTCAGCCACCGGTGCGAATTCCAAGACCCGGGACGGGTCCACACGCCACTGGACCGCCACCTCGACCTGCACCAGGTTGTGATCCCCGGTGACCAACTGACCCCGGGGCGTCGAGGCGTCCTCCTCATTACCCGAGCCGATCGTCAGGGTTCGCACCCTGTCCACCGCCACCTTGTCGACCCGGTCTATCCCCCAGGGGAAAAGCCAATGGGGCCCCGGGGGCAACGGATCGAGCATTTTGCCGAAACGGCGCACCACCCCCCTCTCGAAGGGAGCGACCAAGGTGATGCCGGTCGCGGCCCAAGCCAAGGCGACCAAGGCAATCAAAGTCCACAGCCATGGTCTGGCGGTCATTTTGCGGCCCCCGCGGGCGCGGGCTGGGCCACAGGCTTGCCCCCCGGTCCGGGCGGGTTGAGGAGCGAGTCGAACAACTCCCGATGGGTGGAAAGAAGCAGGGTGGTTTTGCCGTCACCCAGCACTTTCTGATACTCCTCCAGCTTGCGCAGGAAAGAGTAGAAGGCGGGATCCTTTTGCTGGGCCTCGTTGCGCACCCGGTCCGCCTCGGCCTCGGATTGCCCCTTCAGGCGGATCGCCTCAGCCTCGGCCTTGCCACGCATCTGGCCGATTTCACGGTCGGCATCGGCACGGATCTTGGCGGATTCCTGCTCCCCGAGGCTCTGGTATTCGGCGGCCTTGCGCTCGCGCTCGGAAATGATGCGATCAAAGATCGCCTGGCGAACCTGCCCGGGGTAGCTGACCCGCCGGAGGCGGATGTCCACCACCTCCACGCCGTACTGTTCCAGGGCAGGCTTGCCCAGGGCATCCATCAGGGTGGTGCGCAATTTTTCCCTCTCGCGGCGGACACGGTCCGGCTCCTTGGCGTTGATCAGGTCGTCCATCTGCAGCTTGCCGCAGGCCGCACCCAGTTCACCCCCCAACCGCTGGGCCAACAACTGGCGGGCCTCATCCAGGCCACCGGCCGCGCGCAGCAGGCGATCCACCCCCTCCGCCCCGGCCACGCGCCACAGCATGTAAGCGTCGATGGTGAGCGTGCGATCGATCGCATCCCGCTGGGCATCCCGGGTGAGCTGCTCGATTCCGGGCAGTTCCAGCACCTGGAGCCGCCGATCCACCCTTCGGACATCCTGCACCGGCCAAGGCCACCGCACATGGAGGCCGGCCTCGGTGGAATCGGCACCATCGTAGGTGGCGGCATGCGCGCCCAGGGTGGTCAGGTAAACAAATTCGGAGCGGTCCACCGTGAACAGGCACGCCCATAGGAACCAAAGCAGAACCGGCACCAGCAACAACACCAGCCACGTGATTATTTTCATCTTTTTATTCCTTCATTTTTTGTTCGGTCGGTGCTTGGTTTCAAGGCTGCCGCCCGCCGGGCGAATCCTCGCGCGGACCGCCGGGATCAGCACGGCCCCGCTGGGGTTGGAACACGGGCTTGACCAGCTCGGGCGGCAGGAGCCACAGCGAGGAGCGCATCGGAACCGCCGGAGTGTCGACCACCAGTTTCTCCCTTCCGGCCAGCGCAGCGCCCACCGAATCCCAGAAGAGCCTGAAGTCAACCAGGCCGGGCTCCGTGGCACGCACCGCCAGGCGAGTCAAAAACGCGGCCCCGGCAGCCTTCGCCGTTTCCACCCTGATGAAGGATTCGACAAAGGAGCGCGCGAGGAGGTCCTCGTCCCGGGAGACCTGCTCGCCCCGCTTGCGCAAGGTCGCCGCCTGGGCCTGATTCTGCCGTTGCTGCCTGGATTCCATGGCGCGGGTGACCTCGTGGTAACTGGTGACCACCTCGGCTGGCGGGTGAAGGTCGTGCAGGGAAACCCCCTCCACCTCCAGGCCCGGCAGCCCCCCGACCTCGGCACCCAATCGTCCGGCCAACACCCTGCGGGCGCGATTCTCCAACTCGCCGCGACGGCTGGTGAGCAGGTCAGAAAAGGCACCCTCCGCCGCCAGCTCGCGCAGGACGGTTTCCGCAGCCACCCGAACCAGCCTCTCGGCCTCTGCCAACTCAAAGAGAGACTGGAATGGATTTCCCTCCAGAATGCGGAACCTCACGGTCGCCAATATCTCCACCAGGTAGCCATCCCCGGTGATCACGAGCGATTCCTCCTGCTGGCGCAGGATCCCCTCGCTGGCATGGGCGGATGCCCAAGTCCTTGCCACCTTGTTGCCGCCTGGCCCGCCGCCGGCCCTGGGTTCCGGGCGGAAGCCCACCGTCACGCTGCGGGAGCGGCCGGGCATGACCCGGACCACCCGTTCCAACGGCCAAGGGAACCTCCAATGGAAACCGGGTTCCAGCGCACCGTCCAGCAAACGGCCAAACCGCAGCACACGACCCTGCTCCTGGGGCGACACCAGGTTCAACCCCGTCCAAACCCACCCGAGACAGGCAACGGCACAGGCGCCGGCCAGAAGTTTTCCCCAGTGGTGGCCGGCCTCGTGGAGCAATTCACCGGGCGCCAACCGCCCTGCCCACCTGCCCACCGTTTCCGAAAAATCCATGAGCCTTGTCAGCAGGGTCGGCGCCGGGCGCTCGAACCACAGCAGCCGCATGGAATTCAACAACACCAAAACGGATGCGAGCTGGTGATAAACAGCCGCCGCGAGTGGAGACTGATTGCGCCAGCCTGCCGGCGCAATCCATGGCCAGAGCCAGGCGGTGATGGCCATGCCCACGAGGTTGGCCCCCAGGGCGAACCAGAGGATGTTCTGCCCGATCACCTCGCGTGTTTTTCGGGCCAACCGCACCAGCAGCCCCAGGTGCTCCAGAGGAGCCCCGAGCAGCACCGCATCCCCGGCCTCGGCAGCCAGGTCCACACCGGCACCCCGATGACTGACCGCCAGTCCGGCACTGGCGCGCGCCAAAGCGGGGGCATCGTTGATCCCATCACCCAACATGGCAACGGGTAAACCCGTTCCCTTTTGTTCCAGTTCTGCCACGAGGGCTGCTTTTTCCGCAGGCAGCAGGCCCGCTCGCACATCCTCGGGCGAAAGGCCGACCTCCAGGGCCACCCGTCTCGCCACCTCCGGCCTGTCGCCCGTGAGCATCAGCAGCCGTTCAATCCCGAGCCCGCGCAGTTCCGCGATGGCCGCGGCAGCCGAAGGGCGGGCCTTGTCGAGCAAGCCAAACATGCCCACCAGGGTTCCGTCCACCGACACCAGCACGGGCGTCTCGCCGGCAAGATCGGCTGCCTGCACCCATGCATGCCCCGCCGACAGGTCGACACCGGACTCCTCGAGGAAGCGGGCGCTGCCGAGCAATACCCTCTGGTTGTCCCACAGACCCGTGACCCCGCCTCCGGGGCTGGCGGTGATCTGCTCCACCCCAGCCGGCAGGATGCCACGCAGTGCCGCGGCGGAAGTGACCGCGCGGGCCAGTGGATGCTCGCTTCCCGATTCGACCCCGGCCGCTATGGCCAGCAGGCGTGCCTCATCCAACCCGGCCAGGGGAGCAACTCGGACCAAGTCAAATTTGCCCTCCGTGAGGGTGCCGGTCTTGTCGAGGCAGAAGGCGCGCACGCCTGCCAGGCGCTCCAGGGCCTCGCCCCTGCGCAAAAGTATGCCCGTCCCCGCCAGCCGGCCGAGAGCGGCAATGATGGCCGCCGGTGTGGCCAAGATGAGGGCACAGGGGCAGGCAACCACCAGCACGGCCAGGGCAGGCGGGGCGGCGCGGCGCATCAATTGCCAATTGGAAGGTGGCAATTCCACCCGGGTGGCAGCACCCCGACTTTCCAGCCACCAAGCCACGAGGAAGGTGGCCAGGGCCAACGCCAGTGTGATGGGCAGGAACCACCTCGCGAGGGCATCCGCCCGGCGTTCGATGGCCGATTTTTCCACTAGCGCGGCGGTGGTGAGTTTTCCGACCTGCCC
>CAWUOE010000268.1:0-5183 GCA_963923355.1 uncultured Gemmataceae bacterium
GGTGCTGAATCTTTCAACCCAGGTCCGGCACTGAGGTGGCAACAATAAACCGGGGCGGGCCCACCGGCCCGCCCCGGTTCATTTGAATGTGGGCAGCCAGGATCAGGCCGCGAGGCGAAGGCCCACGGACCTTTTGGCGTAGCGATCGTCGCTGCCGACCCACCAAGTGGTGACCAAGGCTCCACCGGCCAGGGCCCAACCGAGCACGGCGCTGTCCACATGGCGCTCGTGGCGGATTTGATCGAAGGATTCAGCGGGGGCATCGACCGCCACCATGGCGCGATCGAGGGCGGAGAGGCGGTTGGTGCTTTCGTTGGCGCTGGTGTCCGCCAGGCTGCAGAAGAGGCTGTCGACCACGGCTTCGGAAGCGCGGGGATGGATTTCGGTGACCAAACCGATTCCGGTGTGGCTATCCACCTCGATCGGGCCCTGAACCGCGGGCGCGGGTGCCGTGAGGGTGGCATCCTGCATCAGGTGCTCGGTGAGCGGCATACCACTGAGGGGACGGAGCATCAGGGGCGCGGGGTTTACCCTACCCTCGAGGCCTTCCAAGCCCGGGCGAACCGAGGAGCCGACGAGGCCCGATGTGGCCCCCTCCAGCGTGCGAGAGGCGATGAATCCCATCCAGCGCAGGCAGGTGAACATCCACTGGCGCATGGCACTTCTCCCCGGGCAAAACGATCCCTATGAGTGAAATCGGCCCAATCGGCCAGTCCACTTGAGAAATTCACCCCTAAAGCCGGAATAAGCGGAATTTTGTGCAGAATTGGCCCCCACAAAAGGACCAAGTCACCCATTTTGTGTATTTTCTGGAAATATTGGACCTTTTGACTTTGGGGAGAGACGGGGCATGCGGACACGGAACCTGGGCAATTCGGACCTGGCGATCACCCCGATCGGTTTTGGGGCATGGGCGATAGGCGGGGGCGGTTGGGCCTTCGCCTGGGGGCCGCAAGAGGATGCGGACTCGATCGCGGCCATCCGTGAAGCGATGGATCTGGGGATCAATTGGATCGACACGGCAGCGGTGTATGGACTGGGCCATTCGGAGGAAGTTGTGGGCAAAGCCCTGAAAGGGATGGCCCGGCGGCCCCTGGTTTTCACGAAGTGCGCCCGTGTGTGGGACGAACAGCGACAGATTGGAAAATGCCTGAAGGCAGCCAGCATCCGCCAGGAGTGCGAGGCCAGCCTGAAGCGATTGGGTGTGGATGTGATCGACCTGTACCAAATCCACTGGCCGGAACCCCCGGAGGATATTGATGAGGGTTGGGACACGATGCTGAAGCTGAAGGCGGAAGGCAAGGTGCGGTGGGTGGGTGTCTCGAATTTCAGCGCGGGGCAGATGAACCAGGTGAGCCGGTTGGGGCCGATCACCTCGCTGCAGCCGCCCTATTCGATGGTGCGGCGGGAGATCGAGGCGGAGATTCTGCCGCACTGCGAGAAGCATGGCATCGGGGTGCTGGCCTATTCCCCCATGCAGTCGGGGCTGCTGACGGGTGGATGGAGCCGGGAACGGGTAGCGGCGTTGCCCGCTGACGACTGGCGACGGGAAAAGAACAAGCATTTCCAGGAGCCGCTTTTGAGCCGTAACCTGCGTCTGGTGGACCTGCTGACCAGGGTGGGACAACCGCATGGAAAATCCCCAGGCGAGGTGGCAATTGCCTGGGTGCTGCGGTTACCGGTGGTGACAGGCGCCATCGTGGGGGCGCGCAAACCGGGGCAGTTGAAGAGTTTGGCCGGGGCTGCCGGGTGGCGACTGACCGAGGCAGAATGCGGTCAGATTGAGGAATTTTTGCTGGAGAATCCGGAATGAGGCGATGGCCAGACCGGGTTTGCGGATTGAGCAAACTGGAAACTATGGAAAAGCAACGGGGCGGAACTTGACACCAGTCCGCGCACAGGTGGTTCCCCCGGCACAATCCCACCCGGGAAAGGGAATGGGTGTTGGTTGACCGGATGGCGGGAAGACCCTTCAGGGCCTGGAGGCCGATGAGAGGAGGAGGCATCATCGCGCACGGCAGGAGGCCGCCGTCCCATGTTTCCGGTCAACCGCAGGGGTTTGTTGAAAACCGTGGCAGCCGGGGTTCCCCTGGTTTTTGCCAAGCCCTCGGAGGCGCGGGTGAGCCGCGCCGGGCATGTGCGGGGCATCCTGACCGGGGCGAAGGCCTTGGTGGACGCCCTGGAATCCGAGGGGGTGGGGTGCGTTTACGGCATCCCCGGGGCGCAGGCTAACGAATTCTGGGACACGATGAAGCAGAAGGGGATGCCCTATCTGCTGTGCACGCACGAATATGCCGCGGCGACCATGGCGGACGGTTATGCGCGCAGCACCGGCATGCCCGGCGTGCTGGCCGTGGTGCCCGGTCCCGGCGCGACGAACGCGTGCACCGGTCTGGGCGAAGCGCTGCTGGACAGCGTGCCCCTGGTGGCCCTGGTGGGTGACGTGGCACGGGGGGAGAAATACAGGCCATTCCAGGTGCATGAAATTCCTGTCCACCATGTGATGGAGGGGGTGTGCAAGAAGGTGCTGCGGATCACCTGCGTAGAGGAGATCCCGCATGTGGTGCACGAAGCTTTCCGGATCAGCCAGGAGGGAGAGCCCGGGCCCGTGGCGGTGATGGTGCCCTACACCCTGCTGATTGAGACAGCGCATTTCAACGCGCCCCCCGAGGGAGGGCCGAGGCGATTCTGGAGCGATGACGGATTCGCGCGGGCTGTGGAAATCCTTTCCTGCAAGGACCGGCGGATCGGCATCTATGCCGGTCTGGGCTGCATGGACCATGGGGGCCTGCTGACCGAGGTGGCCGAGATGCTGCAGGCGCCCGTGGCCACCAGCGTGTCAGGCAAGGGCGCGATTGACGAGACGCACCCGCTGGCGGTGGGTTGGGGGTATGGGCCCGCCGGCAGCCAGGTGGCGGAGGAGATCTTCGCCGGTGTGGACACGGTGCTGGCAATCGGCGTGCGGTACAGCGAGGTTTCGACCGGGTTTTACTCCATCCCGGAGAAGCCGTACCTGATTCATGTGGACGCCTGCGAGGACAACCTGGACCGTGTGGTTCCAACCACGGTGGGCGTACACGCGGACAGCGGATTGTTCCTGGGGGCACTTTTGGGCGAGTCCGGCTGCCTGGCACGATGCGACAACCCGAACCTGCCGCGACAGATCGAGGCGGCCAAGGCACGGCAACTGGCGGAACACCGGGCCAGCCACACGCATCCCCGCAAGGGGAGCTGCGGGGTGGACCCGATGCACCTGATCCTGGCCATGAACGAGGCGCGGCGAGATGACGCGCTGGTGTTTGTGGATGTGACCGTGAGCGAGCACTGGGCGGCGGAAGCCTTCACCGTGAGGATGCCGCGCACCTATTTCAACCCCACGGACAACCAGGGGATGGGCTGGTCGATCCCGGCGGCGATCGGCGCGCAGCAGATGCACCGCGACCGTCAGGTGTTCACGCTGACGGGGGACGGGTGCTTCCTGATGGCGGGGCAGGAGATCAGCACCGCGGCCCGCGAGGGGCTGCCGGTGAAGTTCTTCATCCTGGACGACCACGCCTACCATTACATGCAACTGCTGCAGAACGCGGCCTATGACCGAACCACAGCGACCCAACTGGCCCGGCTGGACTATGAAGCTTTGGCGCGCGGCTATGGCGTGGAGTACCGTGAAGTGGGGCCGGGTGACGACCTGGTGGCAACGGTGGGCGACATCCTGGCGCAGCCGACGCCGATCCTGGTGCGGGTGATCACCGAGTACACCAGCCGGCCGGTGCGCTGGCTGGGGGCCACCAAGTCGCGTTACACCAGCGAGTTGTCGATCCGCCAGAAGGCCCGGTTCGCGACGCGCCTGGGCGTGCGGTCGCTGCGCATCCGCGAACTCAACGACTGACGGACCCCGTCGGTTCCAGCCAGGGAGACGGAAGCGTGTTACCTGTCGTGATTGTCGGGGGTGGTTTGGCCGGGTTGAACTGCGCCCGGGTGCTGCACAAGAACCAGGTACCCTTCCTGCTGTTCGAGGCCTCGGAGGATTGCGGGGGACGCGTGTCCACCGAGGTGGTGGACGATTACCGCCTGGACACCGGCTTCCAGGTGCTGCACACGGCGTATCCCGAAGCCCGCCATGCCCTGCACTACCCTTCCCTGCACCTGCAGAAGTTTTACCCGGGCGCCCAGGTTTTCCGGGACGGGACCTGGCACCTGCTGGCAGACCCGTGGCGCAAGCCCCTGAGCGCGCCGGCGACCCTGGCGGCTCGGATTGGCACAGTGAAGGACCGGATGCTGCTGGCGCACCTGCAATCGGATGTGAGCCGCGGGTCGGTGGAATCCTTGTTCGCACGGCCCGACATAACGACCCGGAGGCGGCTGGAGGAGTTCGGCTTCTCCAAGGATTTCATCGACGGGTTTTTCCGTCCGTTTTACCGGGGCGTGTTTCTGGATCCGGATCTGGGCACCTCGCGCCGGATGTTCGACTTCATGTACCGGATGTTCGGGCAGGGGGATGTGGTGATCCCGGCCAAGGGGATGGGGATGATTCCCCTGCAGCTCCGGCTGGGTTTGCCTCGGCACTCGCTGAATTTCAGGACGCCGGTGGCGCAGGTGCATCCCGACCAGGTGAAACTGGCGGACGGACGGGTGGTGGGCGCGCGCGCGGTGGTGGTGGCCACCGACGGGCCGGCCGCCAGCCACCTTTTGGGTTTGCCCCCGGTGAAAACCCGGACCACCACCACGCTGCACTTCGCCACCAACAAGTCACCCTTGGGCCGGGCTATCATCGCGCTGGACGGTGAAGGCCACGGACCGGTCAACCATTTGGCGGTGCCCAGCAAGGTGTCACCGGAATACGCACCCAAGGCTTGCCATGTGATCGCCTGCAATGTGATCGAACCAGCGGCACTGGTCGCGGATGAACCGCTGCTGAAGCAGGTGCTGGCCCAGATGACCCGGTGGTTCGGCCAGGAGGTGGAGACCTGGCACCTGCTGCGCATCCACCGGATTCGACATGCCCTGCCCAGCCAGCCACCCGGATGGCTGGAACCGGCGGACAGACCGGCTGTATTGCCCTCGCAAGTGTTTATTGCCGGAGATTACCGATCCACCGCATCGATAGACGGGGCGCTGCGGTCGGGCCGGCTGGCGGCCGAGGCGGTGATGCTTTCAGGATTCCGCCGCAATCTGCCCGAGCC
>CAWUOE010000269.1:0-5160 GCA_963923355.1 uncultured Gemmataceae bacterium
GTGCGCCCAACGAACCGAGGAGGGGCAGGCCGGTGAGCGGCCATTTCCACCATGGGTCCTCGTTTCCGCGGACCCCCTGATCGGCGGGCGGGGTTTGCGTCGCCTCAGCCTGGGCCAGGGTGTTCGGGAACACCTGGGCGGCATCGGAGGGTGCTTCGAATGCGGTGACCCACCAGAGCCTGTCCCCAACCCGCACCCGGCCCAGGGGCTTCAGGCTTTCCGCCGCACCATTCTCCCCGGCGGCCATGGCCTTGCTGACCTCCAGGTACCCGGAGGATTCCCCAGCGGTGAAGACATAACGGCCAAAGGGATCGAAGCAGAAGGAGCGGGGGGTCTTTTCCGTTTTGTGGTGTCCCACCGGGGTGAGTTTGGTGCCTGATTCATCCACCCGGATCAGGGCGAGACTGTCATGGCCCCGGTTGGCCACGACCAGCATGCGCCCACCCCCGTGCATGGCGATTTCGGCAGTGCTGTTGGCAGCCTGAAACCCGGCAGGCAGCGTGGAGACAGTGGAGCCTTCCAGAAGTTTCAGGCCGTCCGGGCCGGAGCGATAGGCGCTCACCGAGGAGCCCTGCTCGTTGTTGATGTAGACGATGGAGTGTTTGGGGTGCCAAGCGGCATGGCGGGGGCCGGTGTTGGGAGGGAGGTCCAACCGGGAATTGGTCAGCGGGACAGGAGGCCGGCCATCGGGCTGGTAGCTGAACTGGAAGATGGTGCTGGGGCCGGTGTGCGGCACCACCAGCACCCGGCCGGCATGATCCAGTGAGACCGCGTGGGCCTTTTCGCGGGTGGGGACCTGCCAGGCTGGTTTTTCGGACAGGGACCCATCAGCCAGCACCCGGTGGGCGGTGACCTTGCCCGCCTCGTAATAGGCGGTGAGTAGATAGGTGCCGGTCTTGTCGAGCGTGATCTGCGCGGGGTCGGCCCCAGCGTCCACCACCCGCAACAGGGTGAGCCTGCCGGTGGAGCCATCCACGCGCAGGCTGGCCAGTTGGCCCGTGGACCGCAGGGACACGAACAAGGTGCGGCCATCGGGCGAAGGCAGCAGGGCCGCCGGCTCACCGGGCAGGGCCTGGCGTGAGAGCTCGGTAAGGGACCCCTTGGTGGGATCGAAGCGGAACACCACCAGAGTTTTGTCGGTGGCTGAAGAGCAAACCACCCAAGTGTCGGCGCGCAGTTGACCTGGGGCGCAAGCCAGGCAGATCAGCAGGAATGCCAGTATCCTTCGGGAAACCGCCATCGCATCATCCCCCAGCGTTCGCGTGCCCGGGCTTCCTGTTGGTCAGGTGGTGTAATCGGCGTTGAGGCGGATATATTCCTCGGTCATGTCGCAGGTGAAGAAGGTGCAGTGACCCGGGCCCTCACCCACCGTGAGGGTGAAGGTGAGCCTGCGGTTGTTCCGCATGTGGGCGCTGACTGCCTTGGCGTTGAAATCGACGGGTTCCCCGTGACGGAACAGCGGAATGCCGTCCACCTCGAGGCAGACATCCTCCTCGCGGAATTTGACCCCGGCGTAGCCGGCGGCGGAGACGATGCGACCCCAGTTGGGATCGGCGCCGTGGACGGCTGTCTTGACCAACGCGCTTTCAGCCACGCGGTGGGCGATGGCACGGGCGGCCTGCTCGTCGGTGGTGCCTTTCACCTCCAGCACCACCAGGTGGCCGGCGCCCTCGGCATCCTCGGCGATGGCGCGGGCCAGGTCCCGGCAAACCTCTTCCAACGCATGGTTGAAACGCTGCAGGGTGGGGGCGTCAAGATGGCCGCCATTTGCCGGCCAGGCCAAGCCGTTGGCCAGCACGAAGACGGTGTCGTTGGTGCTGGTGTGCCCCTCGACCGACACGCAATGGAAACTGCGATCCACGGCGCTTTTCAGGGCTGGAAGGAGTTGCTCATGCGTGGCGGGCGCATCGGTGAAGATACAGGCCAGCATGGTGGCCATGTTGGGTCCGATCATGGCGGCACCCTTGGCCACGCCGGTGAGGGTGACGGCCCCTTTGGGATGATCGATTCGGCGGGTGGAGACCTTGATGCGGGTGTCGGTGGTCAGGATAGCCTCGGCGGCCCGGGCCAGGTCGGCGGGCGCGGGCCCGAGTGTCTGGCCCGCGGCGGAGATGCCGGCGCGCACCCGGTCCATGGGCAGCTTGCGGCCAATGACGCCGGTGCTGGCCACCAGGAACGAGCCCTTTGGCGCGGCGGCAGCGGCGGAAGCCAGGTCGAGCATCTCGGCGGCATCGGCCATGCCTTGGGCGCCCGTACAGGCGTTGGCGTTGCCCGAGCAGATCACCACGCCCCGGAAGTTTTTACCGCCATGCCCGGCGATGGCGGCGCGGCTGACCTTGACCGGGGCGGCGTGCACCAGATTGGTGGTGAAGACGCCGGCGGCGGTGGCGGGCGCGTCGGAGACGAACAGCGCCATGTCCCGGCGGCCTTGGTCGCCCCGCATGCCGCACGCCTCGCCGGAAAAGCGCCAGCCCCTGGCCAGTTGCCAGTTGTCATCCGCAGCCACAGCCGACTTGTCCGCCATCGTCATCCACCCCGCCAGAAACAAACGGGCCTCCACAGGGGAGGCCCGCCTTGATCCGGAAAGTATCGCAAAAAACCGGTCAGATGACCATGGCGTGGTAGCCGCAGTCCACATAGAGGATCTGGCCGGTGACCGCGGAGGCGAGCGGGCTGCAGAGGTAAAGCACGCTGTTGGAAACATCCTCGGCGGCGATGGCGCGTCGCAGGGGGGAGTGCTCGGCGGCGTGCTCGATGAGCCGGTCGAACTCCTTGTTGATGGCGCGCGCCGCGCGGCTGCCGTAGGGGCCTGCGGAGATCAGGTTGACGCGGACATTCTTGTCGCCCACGAACCAGGCCAGTTGCTTGGCGTCCATCTGGAGGGCCGCCTTGCAGGTGCCCATGCCGCCGCCGTAGTGCGGCACGACCCGCTCGCCGGCGATGTAAGTGAGGCCGACCACACTGGCGCCGCCGGGACGGTTCGCCATGTAGGGCGCTGCCGCGCGTGTGAGGCTGACCAGCGAGTAGGCGCTGATGCCCATGGCCTCGTGGTAGGCCTTGCGGCTGGTGTCGATGAGGGGCTTGGTGATCTCGCGGCTGAAGGCCACCGAGTGGATCAGGATGTCGATGCCACCGAATTCCTTGCCCACGGTGTCCACCATCCCCTGGATGGAGTACTCGGGATATTTGGAATAACGGCGATCGTTCTTCACCTCATCGGGCACATCGGCCATGGTGTCGAAGCTGACATCGCAGGGGTAGACCTTTTCGGGTTTGAACTCGCCGCCGTTTGGAAGCTTGCGGGCCTCGACATCATCGGGCTTGTCGCTGCGGAGGAGCCCCTCGACGATGCCGAGCATGCGGGGATGGCATGCGAGGACGATCTTTGCGCCGGCGGCCTGTAGCGTCCTGGAGATGAACCAGGCGAAGCTCAAGTTGTCGCCCACGCCGGTGACGAGGGCCACCTTGCCGGTCAAGTCGATGGGAATCATGTTCTGTCCTGTGTTCTGCCTGGGAAATCCGATCGCCAAGGGAAAACGCCGTCCGACAATCCAGTTCATGGACCGAAGAAACGGGATTCCTCTAAGGGATCGTCTAGAAATCTATCGCCTAGGGATCAAGGGGAAGTGGGGGCCGATTGCCCAGATTGCCCAAATTTTCGGTCCCGGGGCCCGGGTGTCTGCCTTCCAGTACAGAAAAAGACTCCGACCACCTGGCGCAGGGGGGATGCGCGCGGGTGGCCGGAGCGTAGGGGGAGCAAGTCCGGGTTGTCCGAATTGGCGGATGCGGGCCCGTGACCTGGCTCACCGGGATCGGTGGGGGGCCATCAGCCCCCTTGTTGTCACTTGCCCCTGCTGGAGAGCAACAGCAGCGTGTTGTCGACTTCCAGGCGGACGCCGGCATCGCTGTCGGAGCGGCTGGCCTGCAGGGTTTGGATCGCATCGGCCGATTTGCAGTTCATCCGGCCCAGTGTCCTTGCGGCGGCGGCGCGCACTGCCGGCGCCGGATCGGTGGCCAGGCATTTGACCACCGCCCCCACCACCTCGGGAGACCGGGCCAAGTGAGGTTGGGCCAGCAGATCGAGGGCGGCCTCACGCTCGGAGGGCAGGAGGGAGTCTTTCAGCAGGCCCAAGGGAGCCTCGGACTGGCTGGCTTGGCTGTTGGCACGGCTGACCGGAGTACCCATCACACCACCGGGTGCCATCTGCAGGGCGCCTGGCTGATTGAGGACCGGGGCACCCGGCATCATGGCCGGCCCACCCGCGCCGGGAGGAAACATGCCGGGGGGCATCATTCCGGGAGGGGGCATGCCTTGGCCCGGCGCCAGCATGATGTTGCCCAAGCCCGCGCGGGAGTTCGCCTGGGCGATGATCATATTGGCCAGGTCCGGATTGGTGGCCATTTGCTGTGCCAGATGAGGGTTTTTCTTCAGGGCCTCCATCAGGGCAGGATGCACATTGTCTGGCATCACATAGGGCGCGGGCATATTCTCCGCTCCCACGGGCGGGTTGGAGAAGGCGTTGTGGCCGATATGATTCTTGCCGAAGTCGGCGGGGACCGGCCGGGTGTCGCTGGCGTTGGTGAAGGCGTTGGCCATGCCGCGGGGTACGCCGCCATCGGGTCGCCAAGGACGCTGCGCGATGGGCTGCACAGCCGGTCCGTTGAACACCGGGGCGCTGAAGTGGACCACGGGAGGTGCACCCGGTGTGCCTTCAGGCCTGGGGTTTTCCGGGATCAGGTTCTCGGGCACATCATTCGGATCGACACCCGCAGCCAGCAGGGGGCCGGCGCCGAGCAGTCGGCCGAAGCGGCGAGCGCGGGGATTGGTTTCACCCGATTCCTCGCCACCCTGATTCTCGCCAGCCAAGCCGAGGCGGCTGAGGAGTCCGTTGGTGTTGCGGTTTTGTTTCCGGGCGAGTTTTTTGGCATCGACCTCGGCCGGATCGACTTTGGCGCCTTCGCCCACCTTGGTGAGGGGGTCTGAGCCGGATTTCTGAGCGCGAGGGAGTTTTGCCACCTCATCAGTGGAGGTGGTGGTGCCGGCCCTCAGGCGAGAGCCGATACCCTTCAGGCTTTCCCCCACCCCAGCACCTTGAGGGCCCTTACCAGCGCCGAGTCCCTTGGTTCCGTCGCCGCCGCCCTTGTTCCCGCCGTTGCCGG
>CAWUOE010000270.1:0-5160 GCA_963923355.1 uncultured Gemmataceae bacterium
AAAGCCCCGGGAGCAAGGCTCCCGGGGCTTTGATTTTAGCGGTTGCCCGCCAGCCCGATCAGGGCAGGAAAGGCTTCGCGAAAACATTCACCATCTCGTTGATGGTGGCCGCGGGAAGCGAGATGTTGGCTGAAGCGTGGCCAGATTCCAGGCTGATCGAAGCCCCGAAGAACACGCTCTTGGCGTTCTTCACGTTACCCAGACCTTCCGGAATGGGCAGCGCGCCGCCAGCGACATCCTTCAGCACGTTGACGATCAGCGCGCCGTATTTCACCGGATCAACCAGCGCGACCAGGGTCGCGTCATTCGGCAGGGTGGAGGCAATCACCTTGAAACCGTCAGTGGAGCCCACGCCACCGGTGCTTGCCATCGCCTTGGTCAGCAGATCGCCGGCCTTGGCCTCATCGGGGGCGGTGATCTGATACAGCTTGCCGTTGCCACCGCCAACCCAGATGGTGATCTTCTCGCCCAGCAACTGCTTCATGGCTTTCACCATGCCGGCTTTCATCTCATCCGGCAGACCTTCCTGGTTGCCCAGCGCTTCGATGTCGATTTCCATCTCGATCTTGGAGAACTTGATACCGGACAGGGTGCCGGCATCAGCGGTAACCTTCGGCTTGCCCTTGATGGGGGTCTTGCCGACGGGGCTGCTCAGACTGCCCTGCACGGCCTCGATGGCGGCCTTGGCGGCCACACCGGCATCTTCCACCTCGCGTACATCCACTCCCATCAGGGGAATGCCAACACCCGAAGCGGCCGATCCGTTGCCCGAGGCTGCGATGGTGGCATCCAGCGCCTTGCCGCCATCCGGCGCGACCTTCTTCAGGAAGGGCAGGGCAATCTTCATCAGTGCACCATTGTTGGTGGCACCCATGTACATCATCTGCCCGGCAGGCAAAGTACCGATCACTTTGTTGGCGGTCGGCTTGATGCCTTCCAGAGCCTTCGAGGTGGGGGACCCGCCACGCAGCGCGTTGTCCAGACCAAGCACGATGCTTTCAGGCTTGAACTCGATGGTTCCCACCAAGCCTTGGCTATCTTCCAGGGCTTGGAAGGCCGGGCCGACCAAATCCTTCACGATCGCAAACTGCTCCCGTTGTTCCTTGGGCAGTTGCTCCTCGGCCTGCTTGATGCCTTCTTCAACCTGCTTTTTGCCTTCCTTGATTCGGTCGGCATAGTCCTTGGCCAACCGGTCAAGGCCCACATGAAAACCGATGTCGGATGCCAGCAACTTGGCGGTCTGGGCCGCGTCCAGTTTCACGCTTTCAGTCGCGGAAACCGACTTTTTCAGGGTGTCACGGTCGTTGGAGACCACAGCGAAACCCTTGTGATTGGCCACATACAGGGTCTTGCCACCATCCACCTCGTAGGCGGTGATGTCCCCTTCCTTCTTGGCGCCCTTGCGCTCGTCTTCCTTGAAAGCCCCCTCGATGAAGGCATTGAAATTGTCAGCCTTCAGGAAGGCCACCGATTTCGGGTCGCCATCCTGTCCGGGCTTCGGAAGTTCAGGCAGGGTGATAAAGATCGGACCATTCTTGGCCAGGCCGCTGAACGGCTTGCGCCCGTCGATGCCATCCTCGAAAGCCTGTTCGATGAAGGTCTTGGCAATGGCGGCCTGATCGGGAACGGCCTTTTCCAGATAGGCCAGCAACCGATCCTTGGTGCCCACCAATCCCTTCAGGTGGATCACCACGGCGGTCCCGGCGGGAACCACGGCAATGTCGCTTCCGGAGTCACCGGGAGCGACAGCCCAGGCTGGCAGGGCGAATGCACCGGTTGCCAGCGAGAAAGCCAAAAAACCGCGGCGCATCGCGCGGGTGGCCTTGTTCTTCGCGGTGCGAAGGGTGTGGGAAAGTCGCTTCACTGGTAAAACTCCATCAGGCTGAAAAAGCTCATGGCCGACATGACGCTGGTAAAGGGATCAACCCCCTGTGCCTAAAGACTGGACCAAAAACCGGCGTGCAACGCCAGCACAATCGGCACAAGCATCCCAACCAGCATTACCAGTATAGAGACAGAAAAGTTTCAACGCCCGTAGAAAACGGGGCCCGCTAATCAAATGCACTCAATATGAAAAATCAGTGAGCCCAAGCAAGCGGCCGCAATCCAGGCTCAATATGCAGCAACACTTGGCCATCTTGAAATAGCCTAACCACCCCGGTCGATTGGCTCACCGTGATGGCAACGGCCTTGGTTGCCTTGCTCACGGCGGCGGCGGCGGCATGGCGGGTTCCCAGGCCCATCGACAGCGTGAAATCCTCATCCGGAACCATCAAACGCATGCACCCGGCCATGGCGATCCCATCCTTGCTGATGAGAATGGCTCCCTCCAACCGGGCAAGGTCCTTCACCTGTTCACGAACCGCCGACAGTTTCACATCCCTTTCCGCCTCGGGGTACCCGCGGAACGGGTTGAAGTTCATCGGCCGGGCCATTTCCATCACATTCCGGGTGTCGCCCACCACGAAAAGGGTTCCGGTGGGGAAGTACTCCCGCCCTTCCCTTCCGATTTCAGTCGCCAACTCAACAACCGCCCGCAGCGTGGGTAGGGGGACACGGGTTTCCAACCCGCGCAGTTCCCGTGCCGTCAAACGCTCCAAATGCTGGCCCAACAGCACCAGGTGCAAGGTATCCAGTTGCGGCATGTCGCCATCCGGGTCCGGAAAATTCCGGCAAAGCACCAGCACCCGGGCCCCTTGGCTGACCCACTCGTGGCGGACTGCTTCCAAAAGGGCGATGCTCAAACGCTCGCGGATACTCACCCCGGCTGTGGCGCTTTCCAGCACCCGCACATCGGGAAATTTCTCCCGGAGCGTCTGACGCTCGCTGTGGGAGGCGACCGCTGTCAACAGGGGCACACCCGACAGCAGGCTGTGAACTTGAGCCCAGTCCAGCGGGGTATCAGCCAGGACAAGCACCGCATCGGCTCCCAGAGCGCCGACCAGTTCCTTTGCCCCTGACACCAGTGCCGCTGCTGTTGGCGTTAATTGCATTCAGAATATCCCCGTTGCACGCGTTCGCTGAATCTCCCAGACAGGTTGCACCATCCTAGCGAACACCTTGTGCCAATGCGAATCAACCGCCCGGCATTTTTCAAACCCGGATCGTAAACATCCCGATGATGTTGGGATGAGCAGCCCGGACACCCGGATGAATGCGGACTAACGGCTGCGCTAAGATAAAACACAGGTTAATGGGTTGGCCGAAGGGAGCGGGCAGGCGAGATGGCCGAACGAGTGCTGGTGGCGATGAGTGGCGGGGTGGACAGTTCTGCCACGGCGCTGCTGTTGCGCCAAAAAGGGTTTGATCTGGTGGGTTTGTTCATGCGGACTGGGGAGCATGGCTCCGCAGTCGAGACCGCTCCCTCCCGCAAAAAGGGTTGCTGCAGCGCGCTGGATGCCGGCGATGCCCGCCGAGTCGCCGACCTGCTGGACATGCCCTTTCACGCTTTGGATTTCGAGGAAGATTTCGGCCGCATCGTGGACCGATTCGTCGACGAATACCGGGCGGGCCGCACCCCCAACCCGTGCGTGGCCTGCAACAACTGGCTTAAGTTCGGGCGCCTGGCCGAAATGGCCGACCGGTTGGAATGCCGCTGGATCGCCACGGGCCATTACGCCCAGGTCTTGCGGCCGGCAGGTCAGGGTCCTGCCGAGCTCCACCGCGGCCTCGATCCTGCCAAAGACCAATCCTATGTCCTGCACGGCATCCGACCCGAGGTTCTGGAGCGGGTGCTGTTCCCGGTCGGTGGCCTGCCTAAAACCCAGGTGCGTGAGATCGCGCAGGAGGCGGGCCTTCCTGTTTTCGCCAAGCCGGACAGCGTCGAAATCTGCTTCGTGCCCGACCAGGACCACGTCGGGCTGGTCCGTCGGCTGCGACCCGGGCAGTCGGTTCCAGGTGAAATCATCGATACCGAGGGGAATCGCCTGGGTCGGCACGATGGCCTGGAACGCTTCACCATCGGCCAGCGCAAAGGTTTGGGTTTGGGGGGTGGCAAACCCCGCTATGTGCTGCAACTCATTCCCGATCAGGGCACCGTGGTGGTGGGCGACCGGGATGAGCGCCAGACCCTGTCGTTGGTTTCTGTCGATTTTTCCTGGTTGGCCCCCGTGCCTGCTCCTTCAGAGCCGCTCCTTGCCCAGTGCCGCTACCGCCAGGAACCCCTTCCGGCGAGGGTCGAGGTTCAGGAAAACGGCTCGGTTCGAGTGTTCTTCCAGGATCCCCAGGGCGGCATCAGCCCCGGCCAGTCCGTGGTGCTCTACAGGGGCACCCGGGTCCTGGGTGGTGGCACCATCGAGGGAACGGAATTGGATAATGAGTCAACAAAAAAGATAAATAATTAACAATTTATCGCAAACGCGCCTTGATCACCTTCAATTCCACCGCCTCGGGCATGGATTTGTAGAATTCGTCCAGCGGATAGCAACCTGAGACCAATCCGTTCCTGGGCGCCGTGGTGCAGTCGCTCAGTGTCCGGCAGATCCGCTTACGGTCGATCGGTCCGCCCTTTTCCAGATCGCGGATCAGGTCGGGGTAACTCAAAACCATCCGCCCCAGGCCTGCCATGTCAGCCAAACCCTCCCGCACGACGGCTTGGGCAACCGGGCCCAACCAGTCCTGCAGGTACGAGTAGGCGGAACCCACCCAGATCATCCCCGGCACCTGTTTTTTCAGGTATCCGGTGGCATGAATCTGCCGGGCCACTCCGGCCAGGGGTTCCTCCGGGGTCAGATAGCCGTCCGAGGGGGGTTGGGCCGCGGGGCGTTGCAGGTGCGGGTTGTAGTAGGGGCTGGCTGCCGTGGTGCAGACCAGCCTCACCCCCGCGCCGCCTGCCAGTTTCAAAAACTCCACCGGTTCCCGCAGGTCAAATCCCGTGCCGGTTCCATCCCCACCGAAAGCGTGCGGATAAATCCCCGGCCAGGGTTCAGGCACACCCACTCCCCCCGGTCCCTTGGTGTAGGGCAATGCGTCAAACATGCTCAAACGCACACCCAAGGCCAAACCGGGCACACGCGCCTTCAACCCTGCCGCCACCTCGGTGAGGAATCGCGCTCGGTTTTCCAATGACCCGCCAAAACGGCCCGGCCGGTTCACCGCGCCAAGCAACTCGTGGCCCAGGTAACCATGGCAGTGCTTGATGTCGACAAAATCAAAACCGCA
>CAWUOE010000271.1:0-5141 GCA_963923355.1 uncultured Gemmataceae bacterium
CCATCACCTTGCCGGGGACGACATGATAGGTCAGGATGCCAGCCAGAGCCTTCTTGTCCTTCAGCAACTCCTCAATCTTTTCCTTGCCAACCTTCTCGAAGGCGGCATCGGTGGGGGCGAAAACCGTGAAGGGACCTTTACCCTTCAGGGTGTCGACCAACTCGGCAGCCTTGACAGCAGCAACGAGCGTTTTGAAGGAACCGGCGCCGACCGCGGTGTCGACGATATCCTTGGCGTCATCCGCCCGGAGGGCAGGAATGGACAAAACGGTGGCGGCGAACGCCGCGCAAAGAGCGCGAGTGAACATGCAAAAGACTCCGTGTTGTGTGAGATCTGAAAAACCGTCCCGACAGGACCAATCACTAATAGGCGGGGCCGGAGTAAAGTCAAAGAGAATGTATTAAATTCTTTTTTTTGAAGGGATTTTCAGGTCAGGGCAGTGTGCCTGGCGCCTCGCCACCGGAACGACTGGTGTTGGTCCCCGGGGCGGACTGATCATCGCGCGGGTCGACCGCATTACCACCAGCCGGAACTGGCGAACCGATGACGGCCACATCGCTCAGGTTCGTCTGCTCCTGCATGTCCTGCACCGTTTGCGATGGCGCAGCGCCTTCACCCGGACGGAATACCCCGGCCAAAAGTACCAGGGTCAGTCCCAGGATCAGCCCACATACAGATTGACGGTGAAACATGGCGGCTCGCCTCCGATGCAAGCCTTGCTTGCTTCGGTGGCCGGGGGGGGAATCCTTGCCTGAATCAGAATGACTGCGCGTAATTCACGCCGGCACAGCCGGCAAAGGCGTCAATGTCGGGGTACTTGGGCAGCCAGAAGGCATCTACTAGCGGAAGAATCCCATCCAGAAATTGAAGATCTGGGTCCGGTCGGTGTCGGCCTTCACAATCGGGAAGCCAAAGTCCAAGGCAATGGGCACCGGGCCCATCATCGGGACAACCAGCCTGAGCCCAACACCGGCCGAGACGCGGTAGGTGGAGATGTTGGAAATGTCCGGTTCCACGGTGCCACTATCCACGAAACCAACCAGATAGGCGTTGTCATTCGCCATGACCGGGATCTGGTATTCCAGGGAGTTCAGCCACATGAAATCCCCACCCACCATGTAGCCGTTTTCATTGGGGCCCACACCCCTGTACTGGAAGCCGCGGATCGAACGGAAACCACCCGCGAAGAAACGTTCGTACACCGGAGTGTCATCACCAGCCCATGAAAATTGGGTACGGAAGGCAAGCACATGGCGGCCAGACCCGTCGGCCCGCTGGTATGTGGTGAAGTATTTGTTGAATTCCGCATTGAACAGCGGGAAGGTGTACGCGCCAAACATCTGCTCGTAGCCGAAGTCCAGCAGCGAACCCTCGGTGGGACGCAACAGGCTATCACGGCTGTCACGCACCAAGCCGGCCCTGAGACCGGTCTGGAAGTTGTAGCCCTCCACCGAGGTGTAGGCTGAGGGCTCCCATGGCTGCACATTGAACACGCCGACATTCTCAACACGCACCGCGGTGTTGAAAGACCAATACTGGTTCAGGCGGCGCCCCAAGGGGATTTTGCCGCCGTAACGGTTTTCCTCGTACTCGTTGTACTGGCGCGTGAAATAGAAGGCATTGGCACCCAGGCTCCACTGGCTGTCAAACAGGAATGGCTCGCGCCAGCTCACGCTGTATCGCTGCAACTGCGTGCCCGGCACCGCCTCGGCGCGGAATTCCTGACCGCCGCCTCGGAAGGCGTTTCCGGCGATCAGGTCCTCGAAGCTCGTGGGCAGCCGGGTGATGTCGAAGTTGCGTTCGTTCAGGACGATCGAGCCGTTCAGGCCGGCGTCGGAGTTCACACCCACGCCGAACAGCAGGCTGCCCGTCGTCGTTTCCTGGACCTGAACCAGGATATCCTTGTAGTCGCTCTCGCTTTCCGAGTCGAGCACCGTCACCGTCGGGTGGACATTCTCGTTCGCCTCGAAAATATTCAGGCGGGTCAGGTTGCGCTCGGCGGCCCTCAGATCCGGGTAGGTGAGGACCTGCCCGGGATAGAGAGGCACCTGCCGAAGGATGACATTTTGCTTGGTGCGTTCGTTGCCAACCACCAGAACCTGCCCGACGCGTGCGGGTTGGCGTTCGGTCACCTCGTACTGGAGGCGAACGAGGCCCGGGGCCTCTGGCACGTAGACCGGTTGGGGGTTCACGCGGGCCTCGCGGCCCATGTAGCCGATGTAGTCCTCGATGCTTCGCTTGTCGGCGTTGATCTTGGCCTCGCTGAAGAACTCGCCGGCCTTGACCTTGCTGAGCTGCTCCAGTTGCTCCGGCGGCACGCTCTTGGCGTTCACCACCTGGGGCGCCCCGTGGATGTGGTAGCGGACTCCCTCGTTGACGTGGAAAACCAGTTCCACCTCTTTACCATCCGGGGTGTACCGCAACTCGCGGCTCACCTTCACATCCAGGAAGCCGTGGGAACGGTAGTACTCTTCGAGCTTGAGGACATCGTTGTCAGCCATCGCGGAATTGAACTTTCCGCCAAAGGTGCCCAGAATCGCCCTGCTCGACTGCACGTGTGTCTTCAAAACCGGGCCCGAGACGAAGGATTGCCCCTCAAAGGCAACCCCGCTGACCCGGACGATGGGCCCTTCGGTGATATTGAAGATCACCTCGGTATCGCCTGGCTCATGCCCCTTCAGAAGCTCGCAACTGGCGAAGGGCCGGCCCATTTCCTGGTACCGCCGGGTGATCGCCTGACAGGCCAGCTTGTTGGCCACCGGGCTCATCGGCTTGCCCCGGGCGATCATGGTGATGGTTTCAAGCTCGGAATCTTTGAGGTGCTTGGCGCCCCGGTATTCCACCGATTGCACCACCGAGGGATAGTCGCGAATCAGGAAATAGACAAGCACCTTGTTGCCGGCCTGGTTTTCCAGGCGTGGGTCCACGGTGGCGAATTGCTTGGTCGCCATCAGCTTGCGGACATCCTCCTCCACCAGATGGGTGGAGAATGGCTGGCCGGGTTTGGTCTGCAATTGGTTCAGGATGGACTGCGTGGGCACATGGCGATTGCCTTGGATGATCACATCCCCCACGATCACTTTCTGGGGGCCAGCGTCAGCGTTACGGGGGTCCAGGGCCCGAGCGGGTCCGGAAAGCGGCTTGGGTGCCGGAGCCCGTTCGGAACCGGAGGGTGTGCCCGGCAGTGAAGGTGGAGCTGGTGGTTGGGCCACCAAACTGGTGTCCCCTCCAGCCAGCGCCCAGGCGATGGCAAGCGCATGGGTGAGTTGAACCCACCCACGAACGCGCGATTTTCCGCCTGTGGGCCTTGTGCCAGCCATGCCTTGCCTGCTTCCCCCGTCCCGGACGCGATTCGCCCGAGGTGGCGGGGCAATAGGTCCTTGCGGATGGGCATGTCAAGGCCATCAAGCGCTCAAGATGAATTTTGATTCAAGTTTGGCGGCAAGGCCTTTTTTGACGGTGATTTTTAGGACCGAATTCATGCTTTGAGACACCTGTCCTTGCCCATCTGCGAAGCCTTGCCACCATGAAGAGGATCAATTGGAATCCAATCTAGCTTGCCAAGTTTGCTAAATTATCCAAATGACCCGCATTTAGCATTTTAAATATTGAATGGGCTGTGCCTTTGGAGAGTGTTGAATGAGTTTCCGAACCGTGTTGGTGACAGGTGCCACTGGATGTGTGGGTAGCCATGTGGTGGAGGCCCTTTGCGCCCGTGGAGACAAGGTTCGGGTTTTGGTGCGTGATCCCAAGGTGGCGATGCCGTGGAGCAGAGGCTTATCCGTTGAGGTGATCCAGGGTGATTTGACGCAGCCGGATGCGCTGAAACAGGCAGCCACCGGGGTGGATGAGGTGGTCCATTGCGCGGCCAAGGTTGGGGATTGGGGCCCCCTGGATGAATACAGGCAGGCAAATGTGGAAGGATTGCGCCATTTGCTGGAGGCGGCGAAAGGGCCCCAATTGAAGCGCTTCGTCCACCTCAGCAGTCTGGGCACCTATGAGGCCCGGCACCACCACGGAACGGATGAGACCACCCCCCTTCCAGTCACCCACATGGACGGATACACCCAGTCCAAGGCGGAGGCTGACCGGTTGGCTCTTGAGTATCACCGCGAAAAGGGCATGCCAGTGGTGGTTTTGCGTCCGGGTTTCATTTATGGGCCAAGGGACCGGACGGTTTTGCCCAAGCTGGTCGAAAATCTCCGCCAGCGGAAAGTCAAATATCTGGGCAGTGGCCGCCAGGCGATGAATTGCATCTTTGTGGGCAATTTGGTCGATGCCGTTCTTCTGGCGCTGGAAAACCCCAAGGCGGTCGGTGAGGCATTCAACATCACCGACGGCGAGTATGTCAGCAAGAAGCGGTTTATTGAAAAGGTGGCGGATGGTTTCAAGGTGCCCCGCCCAGGTTGGTTCAAAGTACCGCTTTGGATTGCCATGCCGGTGGCCAAATGGATGGAGTCTTCCGCGCGGACAAGCGGGGCCAAGGAACCACCCCTGCTCACCGGAGCAAGGGTCAAGTTCCTGGGTTTGAATCTTGATTTCAGCATCGAAAAGGCCAGGAAAGTTCTGGGCTATTCACCCCGGGTGGGTTTCGATGATGGGATGGATAAAACCATTGCCTCTTATCCAGCCAACTGAACCTTCCACAACGGTTCTCCCTCGTGGACGGCACGCTGCCATTTGCTAGAACATTGGAGGGGAATTGGTGGATTTTTTTGGGCAAAAAAGCCCTGACGCCAATTTCGGCAGGGTGTGATTCAGGGTGAGGCCTCCATGAACCTGAAGGGGTTGTCCGTCGCGATTTTGGTCGAGCAGCAATACCAGGAGATGGAAGTATGGTACCCGCATTACCGGCTGGTTGAGGCGGGCGCCAAGTCAGTGCTGGTTGGCCCGGAGGCTGGCAAGGCCTATCCCAGCAAACTCGGTTACCCGGCCAAGGCGGATGTTTCGATTGACCAGGTGTCCGCTGATCAGTTTGATGGCGTGGTTTTGCCAGGTGGTTTTGCACCGGATTTCCTGCGCCGCAATCCGGTCATGATCCGGTTCACCCAAACTATGGCTGATCAGGGCAAGGTACTGGCGGCTATCTGCCATGGACCATGGATGCTCTGTTCTACCACCGCCCTGCGCGGCAAACGGGC
>CAWUOE010000272.1:0-5138 GCA_963923355.1 uncultured Gemmataceae bacterium
CCCTCACCTTCCTTCCGGGTGAAACCACGAAGACCGTGAGAGTCGCTGTTGTCGGCGACACTATTGTCGAGGGGGATGAAACCCTCACGCTGAAGCTCTCAGCCCCCGTGGGTGCCACCCTGAAGGCAGATTCCGGCACTGGCACCATAACCAACGATGACATCGCGGCACCTCCGCCTGCCACGGGTGGCTCGGTGAAATTGGAAATCAGCACCGATTGGGGCAGCGGCTACACCGCCACGGTGACCATCACCAACACCACCACAAGCGCTTTGAATCCCTGGCAGTTGGGCTGGACCTTCGATGGCCAGGTCACCTCCATTTGGAACGCCAAAGTTGCCAGCCGGTCTGGAGAATCCTGGACTATCAGCCCTGAATCCTGGAATGCCTCCATCGCACCGGGTGCCTCGGTCTCCTTCGGTTTCAATGGCGCACCCGGCATGAAATACAAGGTCCCAGCCAACTTCATCCTCAATGGCAGTTCCACAGGGGGTGGCGGAAATACCACTCCCAACCGTGCCCCATCCGCAACGGATGATACGGCGGTGGTGGCTGCAGGAGGCAAGGCGACGATCAGCGTCCTGGCCAATGATTCCGACCCCGATGGCGACAAACTTTCAGTCAAAAGCGCCACGCAGGGAAACTTTGGAACCACGGCAGTCCAATCCGATGGTTCAGTGATCTACACACCGGGAACCGGCTTCACCTCGAGTGATTCATTCATCTACACCATTTCCGACCCATCCGGCCTTACCAGCACCGCCAAGGTGACCGTCAGCTTGATGGCAGATGGTATCAAGGCCTGGCCGGCCCAAGTCTTCGCGCCGTATGTTGACACCACACTCTGGCCGACCCTGGATATGGCCAAGGTCGCTTCCGAGCAGGGCCTCCGCTACCTTTCGCTGGGATTCATCACCGCCACATCCGCCAACAAGCCGGCCTGGGGTGGTTTCACCACCTACGAGGTGGATGGTCAGGATTTTGACCTGAAAATGCGCGCTCAGATCAGTTCCATCCGCGCCCTGGGCGGCGATGTGAATGTCTCGTTTGGCGGCGCCGCCAATCAGGAAATGGCCGAGGTGCTCACCGACAAGGCTGCGCTCAAGGCTGCTTACCTGCAGGTGATCAATACCTACAACCTGAAACGGATCGATTTCGATATCGAGGGCGGGGCTCTTGCCAACAGAACCGTGATCGACCGCCGTAGTGCCGTGTTGTCCGAAATCCAGGCCGACCTGTTGAAAGCCGGCAAGCCACTGGAAATCTGGCTCACGCTGCCGGTTCTTCCCACCGGCCTCACTCAAGACGGGCTTTACGCGGTCAACAGTGCAGTCAAGGCGGGCGTACGGTTGGGCGGGGTAAACATCATGGCGATGGATTACGGCGATTCGGCCGCCCCCAACCCGGCAGGCAGGATGGGTGATTATGCCATCCAGGCAGCCACCAGCCTGCAGGGCCAGCTCAAGCAAATCTACGGGGGTTATTCTGATGCCAAGCTTTGGAGCATGGTCGGCATCACACCCATGATCGGCATGAACGATGTGCAAAGTGAGATTTTCGACCAGCAGGAAGCCCGGGAGGTGATGGCCTTTGCCCAACAGAAAGCAATCGGCAAGCTGTCCTTCTGGTCACTCAACCGTGATCAGCAAAGCCCCAAGGGTATCCTGCCCAATGTGGACAATTTCTCATCCAGCATCCTGCAGGCCCCTTACGAGTTCTCCGGGATCTTCAAGGCTTTCACCAGTTCCTCCTCAGGCGGTGGCTCCACCACTCCGGCCACGCCCAGCCTGACGGTGGCCAACGCCACAGTATCCGAGGGGAACACCGGCACTGTTTCCATGGATTTCAAGATAACCCTGTCCCAAGCCGCTTCTGCCAATGTCACCTTCACGGTGAACACCGCGGATGGCACCGCTTCAGCCGGGTCGGATTACCAGGCTCTGGTGAACAAGCAGGTCACCATCGCCGCCGGCCAAACCTCGACTGTCCTCAGCGTCACGGTCAATGGCGATACTGTGGTGGAAGGCAATGAAACCCTCACCTTGCTGGTCTCTGGGGCCACCGGCGCGACTATCGCCACCGCTAGCGCCTCTGGAACCATCACCAATGACGACTCAGCACCAGCACCCAATCCCGGCGACGGTTCAACCACGAAGAAACGGGTCGTCTCCTACTTTGTCGAATGGGGAATTTATGGTCGGAATTACACCGTGGCCGACCTGCCTGTGGACAAGATCACCACGGTGAACTACGCCTTCGCCAAGATCACCGATGCGGGGGAAGTGGGAATCTTCGACAGTTGGGCGGCCGTGGAGAAACCCTTTGGCCCGGACACCTGGGACACTCCCATCCGCGGCAATTACGGCGCGCTGAAACGCCTCAAGGACGCCCACCCCAACCTCGAGGTCATGATCTCCGTTGGCGGCTGGACCCTGTCCGACAAATTCAGTGATGTGGCACTCACCCCCGCATCCCGCGAGAAGTTCGCCGCCTCCTGTGTTGCCTTCTGCAAGAAATACGGCTTCGATGGTGTCGACCTCGATTGGGAATACCCCGTTGGCGGAGGCCTCGAATCCAACCGCTACCGCCCCGAGGACAAGCAGAATTACACGCTGTTAGTCAAGGAGATCCGCCGTCAGTTCGACCTGCAGGAGGCCGTCGATGGCAAGCAATGGTTGATCTCCATCGCCTCGCCGGCCGGCTATGACAAATATGTCAACTTCGAGATGGCTGAACTGGCTAAAACCCTCGACTGGATCAACATCATGACCTACGACTACCACGGATCGTGGGAAAACACCACCAACCACCAGGCGGCGCTCTATGCCGACCCTTCCCGTTCCGCTGGCCTCGATGGAAAATACAACATCAGCTACACGGTCGACATGTACCTGAAGGATGGCATCGACCCGGCCAAGCTCAATCTGGGCGCACCCCTGTATGGGCGCACGTGGGCGGGTGTGGGCCCGGCCAACAACGGCCTGTATCAGCCGTCCGCCGGAGCCGGGTCCGGCACCTGGGAAAAAGGTGTCATCGACTATTCCGATCTGGCTAACAAATTGAAAAACCAGCCGGATGTGTACAAGTTGTATTGGGACGAGGCGGCACAGGTTCCCTATGTCTATGCGCCAACCGTCGAGGGAGGCTGGTTCAGCACATTCGAGAACAAACAGTCCCTGGGCAAGAAGATTGATCTCATCCTGGCCAAGGGCCTGGGGGGCATGATGTTCTGGGAGGCCGACGCGGACATCCGCGACGCCACTTCACCCGACTCCCTGACAGGCTATGCTGCCAGCCGGTTGCTGTGAGTCGATACGGAGGGGGCTCCCTCAGCGCCCCCTCCGTCATTTTTTTACAGGGACAAACTCCACCACGATCACCTTCAGCCGCGTACCCGTCTTGTGAATTTCATCCAGGAGAATCGCAAGGGCTTTCTCCCGACCAAATCCCCCGGTCCCGGCCCCGATGATCGGAAAACCAATGGAGCCAAAACCTCTCACTGCCGCCAATTCCAAAGCGTTGCGCGCGCAGTCACGAATGGCCTTCTCGGAGGATCGCCACAGTAGATTGATCCCTGCCACATGAATGATGGCCTGGTAGGGCAACCTGCCCGGACCGGTCATCACCGCGGTGCCAAGGGGCATCGACCCGTGCTTCGCCAACTCCCGAAATGGCGCGGTTCCACCTCTCTTTTTGATGGCACCCGATATCCCTTGGGGC
The DNA here is from genome assembly GCA_963923355.1 of uncultured Gemmataceae bacterium. Taxonomy (GTDB): domain Bacteria; phylum Planctomycetota; class Planctomycetia; order Gemmatales; family Gemmataceae; genus UBA6894. The sequence continues at coordinate 3,721 of CAWUOE010000272.1, forward strand.
AACAGTAGCCACCATGGGATGATGTTCCTGTTCCAGGCATTGACGATCACGTCCACCGGTTGGTCCAGCAGGTCACCCTGGACAACAGTCACATCCATCAGGCCCATCCAACCTCTCCATGCGGGTGCGCCAGGCAATCAAGTGGTTGTCACTTCGCTGCCGGATTGGTGGTCCGTTTCGGATAAGCCGGCCGCACATCTCCCTTCGGTGGATTCTTGGCCAACTCCGCCAGAATCACCTCGATCGCTTTGTCCAGTTGCGGATCCTTGCCGGCGATCACATCGGCAGGTTTCTGGTCCACATCAATGTCCGGAGCCACACCCTCGTTTTCAATGATGAACCCATCTTTCGTCCAGATGGCGAAATTGGGCGCTGTGACTGTTCCCCCGTCCATCAATCCGGGGAATCCGCCAATACCCACAAGGCCCCCCCATGTCCGCTTGCCCACCAGCGGCCCGAGTTTCAGTTGACGGAACATCCAGGGCAGCATGTCACCCCCTGACCCGGCCCCCTCGTCGATAATCATCACGGCGGGGCCGTGGATGGCCGCGCTGGGCGTGCGCCAGTCGGTCCCATAGCGTGGTGCCCAACGGCTCAGCGCCGGCTTGCGGAGGTGGTCGATGTAGTAGTCAGCAATCCAGCCCCCGCTGTTCGACCGCTCGTCCACAATCACCGCCTGCTTGTCAATTTGTGGATAAAAATAGCGCTTGAAGTAGGTGAGCCCCATGGCGGCGGTGTCGGGCACATAGATGTAAGCCACTTTGCCACCGGTGGCCTTGTGCACCTTTCGCAGGTTGCCCTCCACCCAATCCAGGTTGCGGATCGGGTATTCGTTGGCCAGAGGCACCACCGTCACCGTGCGACTTCCGGTACCGTCGGGATTCGGACCAACGGTGATTTCGATCCCTTTGCCCGCGGTGTTTTCAAACAGCGAGTAAACTTCGGCGGGAGCCGCCAGATTAACCCCGCGCACCGCCAGCAGGTACTCGCCTTCTTTCGCATTCACCCCGGGCGCGGTAAGGGGTGACCTCAGTTCCTCCGTGCTGTTCAGGCCACCGTAAATCTTCTTGAAACGGTAACGCCCGTTGACCGCCTCGTAATCGGCCCCCAACAGGCCGCCCGGTACCGCCTTGCGCTCCACCAGTCGCTCGCCGGGAGTGTGGTAGCTGTGTCCCACACACAGTTCGCTGAGCATCCACTTGATCACCCGGTACAGGTCACCGCTGTTGGTCAGGTGCGGCAGGAACTGCTCGTACTTTTTTTCCACCGCCGGCCAATCCGCCCCATGCATGGTGGGGTCGTAGAAAAAATCGCGATTGATACGCCAAGCTTCGTGGAAAATTTGTCGCCATTCCTGTTCCGGATCCACCTTCACCTCAATGGCTTCAATGTTCAACGATTTAGGGCCGGCTCCAGGA
>CAWUOE010000273.1:0-5135 GCA_963923355.1 uncultured Gemmataceae bacterium
CCAGGTTGGTCCCATTGTCCACCACCAGCAGGTTGGTGATGTCCGTCTGCACCACCGTGTACCGGGGCGACCCGCCACCGTTCTGCGCACGCACCTCCGATTGCCTGATCCACGCAAAGCTGGCCCCGGCCACCATTCCAATCAGGGCAACCCGCCCAAGCCATGTGAGGGTGGTTTTCATCTGTCCTCTCTCCTTGTAATCCACGGAGCCAATGAAAGCCCGTGACCCATGGTTTTGCCCACGTCAATTCTAAGGAATCAACGCGGGGCAACAACCATTCTCAAGGAAAGATCAGTATCCGCCCACCGCGGGAACGGATTGGGTTCCATCAGCCAGGAACAGGGTGTCCACCAGATCCGGTGTCAACTGCGGAGCGGTTCCGATCCTGACCAGGTCAAAAGTGGCCATCACCGCCTTTTGACCTTCCAGGGTGGTCGCCAAAAGCCTGGCCCCCTCCAGGGTGTCGGAAGCGGCCACCCGCACCCCCCGCTGGCTCTGGGCCCCGTTGGCATAAAAGCTCGAGCTGACGGAATAGTCGACTGTCATGCCATGCTCCATCGACTTGGGAGGAAACCCGTTCAGCGCCGAGCCGCTGGAGAAGGTCACCACATGGCTGGTTCCCTGCAACGCCCCCACCAGGATGTTCTGAAAACCTCCCTGCGGCCCGTTCACCCACCCGGTGGCCACGTTGATCCCGCCGCGATAGTTCTGGCTGAAGGCGTAGAAACTGGCCGTGCAGATCACCGGCCCCAAGGCGCCTTCCCCACCGACTCCCATGGACATACCCGTATCATGATCCGCAATGGGCGTGTACAGAGGGTAATTGAAGACGCCCACACGCGGCTCCGCCCCCGGACCGGCACCCACCACGATCGAGTTCCGGCCCGAATCATCCACCAATCCGGTGGCCACCGAGATGCTGCCCCTGAAACCGGCGAAGGGGGCGAATCGGCCCAAGGTCATCGGTTCCATGATCATGCCAGGCTGCATGGCTTCCAGGCCGACAACGCTGACCATCGCCTCCATGCCCCCTTGGGAACCTAGAACCAGATTGGCCAGAGGTTTCCCGTCGATCATCCCCACCGCCACCGAAACCCCGCCCTGCATGCCCTCTGCCAGAAAGCTCGCGACCACCTCGCTGAACGGTTGCCGCCCGTCCATCCCCGCCCCGGAATAGACGAGCACATGGGATGAACCGGTCAATGACGAGACCGCCAGGTCGCTGATGGAATCGCTGTCCACATCACCCAGTGCCACCGAGAGGGGCCCCTGGTATCCGGGGAAAGGCGTCAGCACTTTCAAAAACTGGCTGTCCGTGGCGTCGCGCACCTCCACCCGTGAGTCGACACCGCCGCCTCCGGTCACTCCCACCGCGTAGTACTGGTGCTCGGTGAGGATGGTCACCGTCTGCATCATGCCCGAATCCTCATGGTCTAGGCGGTGGCAGTGCTCCACAAAGGTCCCCGTGTAATCCCGGAAGCGGGCCCTGATTTTCACCCTCCCCGGCTGGGCCAGGTTGCCCGAGGCGTCAAAACGGGCGGCAGGCACATTGATCACATCCTGGTCCCAAAGCCGCGCGCCGTGATTGTTAGTCGGATTGTTCGGGTCCGCCACCTCGGTCACCTGGAAGGAATTCACATGGACATGCATGGGATGTTGGTCACTGGTGATGTTGACGAATTCCCACTCCTCCATGGAGTTCAGCCGGGGCTGCACCACCGGGGCATACGGGAAGTTCATGCCATTGATCACGAAAATAAAGTCGGCCGGATCACCCGGGTTGAGCGTCCCCTGGTTGAGGACAATCTGCCGGGTGTGGTCGGGCGTCAACTGGCTCAGGTCCTCAAAACCGTTCCAGGCCTCCAAGGGCTCGCCCGGCGCGAAGACGACAGGCGCCACCGTCTGGCTAGTCGACCGGACCCGCAACAGATCCTGCGTCGGAAAATAATTGAAGCCGTTTGAATAATTGATGGCCGAAGGATCCAGGGTGGCTGTCCCCTGGGCGGTGACAATCTGTTTGCCAACACCGCCCGGGCCGGGAACCACGACGCTCGCCGAGGAGCCGGGAAAGGATACCGGGGTGCTGATGGTCGGATCAGGCGGCATTTCCAACACCAGGTCACCCGATTCCGGCATCGTCACGGCGATCACAAAGCGTGATCCCGGCGGCACCAGCAAAACCGTGCCACCCTCCAGGGGTGCCAGGGCTGCCTGGGTGTAGGGAATCCCGTCCTGGCCCAGCACCACGATGGGCGGGTGCGTTCCTTCCGCCGTGTTGGTCAGACGGAGTCGGGCATACGCCAGATCGCTGATATTCGCGATCGACCAGATTTCCGTCTGCCCCTTGGCAACCTCCAGGTTCGGCTGGAATTGCCCGTTCACCGTGAACTGGGCGCTGCGGGCCGATTGCGGCAGGTTGGGGTCGGCCTGGATGTTGACCGGGTCCCCGTTGGCATAGGTCCCGCTGAATGAAAGTAGGGTGTTGGCGACATAACCCGAAACGCCGAAGGCGTTGACAAAGTAAGACCCGATGGGCGCCTCGACCAGGTTGGCAGGTTGCACCTGGGGAAAACTCAGGGTGGAAAAACCCATGCTCCTGCCAAACACCTCGTTGTACTGGATGGCAAGCGTGCGGGTGGGCAGTTGATTCTGGTTCACCTTGGGGATGTTGCCATCCGCCTTGCCGATCACCAGCATGCCCGCCAGGCCGAAATAGGTTTCCGGCTGGGTGAGTCCATGCCAGTGGGGGTGGTACCAATACAGCCCCTCCGGTTGGTTTTCCGGAATCTGGTAAGTGTAGGTGTTGGAAGTGCCAGGTTGTATGTTCAGCAGCACGTTGTCCGAGTTGCCCTCGGGCGAAATGTGCAGGCCATGGGTGTGCAGGTTGATCTGGGCGGAAGTCTGGACCTGACCGTAAGGGTTGGTGAAATCCGGAATCGTCAGGCCGGCCATTTCATTTGCCAGGTGGACAATCAGGGTTTGGCCCGGGTTCACATGGAGCGTGGGCCCCGGATAAAGGCCGCTACCCATGTCGGACCCGGTACTGATGCCCTGGTTGACCTCATAGCTGTAGGTGAGGGCATCGGACACAGGGGTGGACACCGTGTCGAGGTGGATCTGGCTTTGGCGCGCCGTGAGGGTGACTTCCAGGACACCGTCCCGCGGGAAAAGGCCCACTGGCTCCACCAGTTGGGCGGGCGTAAGTCGGCTCTCCAGTTCCAGCAGGTGCGGCTGAAAACGCGACTTGCTCCCCTTGCCGGCCCGGTGGATCAGATGGTCAATCGATCGCATGACTGGTTCCCCTTAAATCACAACAAAAATTATCTTTTTTAATCCAGGGCCGGGGCCACTTCACCCCCGGACCGGCTGACGGCCGAGGCGAGCATCACCGCGCCGATGGAATCCCGCACCACCCGCACCGACCCGTCTCCGGCCAGGGTCTGGAATTGGTTGCCACTGATCCGGGATCGGGGTGCCAAAGACGCCCCCAATGACCCGCCCTTGGGCATTCCCACGAACCGGGTGTACCTGCCCACGTCCAGGGCATAGGGCCAACTGTAGCGCGGATCAAGCCAGGTGGCGCCCCCGTCCAGGGTGTATTCATCCCCCTCACCAATCATCCAGGTGTTGGAGGACCCATCCTGGATATCCGCCAAACGGAAAGGGACCGGATAGATCGGCAAGGTGTATTTACCTTCCTCCGCCTGCCAGCCCAATCCCTCGGGAACCAAGACTCCGGTGAAATCGTTACCCGACGGGAGATGGGGAAAATACCATCGTTCTGATCGGCCGGCCTCCGGGCTGGCTGGCCCCGGCCCGAGCAGGGCGGAAAATTCCACCACGCCCGAGATGCCGCTGTTCGCGTTGTACACCTTGATTTTGGCGGCGACAATCTGCGCCTCCTGCGACTCGGGTGGGCAGGCCAGGCAGTATTGGTTGTACAGGTCCGCCAGCGCCCCCTGCTCAATGTGGGGCAGAATGCTGATGGCCCAAGACTGCGGCCGTGCATAATCGCCACCCGGTTTATCAACATGCGCCACCAGCCCCTTGCGCACACGGCCCGAGGCGAAGGGGAAGGCACCCGTGCTGTCATGGAAACCATGCAGGGCCAGCCCGATCTGCTTCAGGTTGCTCTGGCACTGCATACGAATCGCAGCCAACCGCACCCTTTGCACCGCCGGCACAAGCAGGCCAATCAGTACCGCCAGGATGGCGATCACCACCAGCAGTTCGATCAGCGTGAAGCCTCGGACCCTTTTCGTTGTTCTCATGGCATCCCAAACATGGAGGACATGGCCCACCCTCCGCGCGCCCGGAGGCCGTTATTTCGGGGGATGGTGCACCCGGAATATTGGTTTCCTGTGCAAAATCGCATCAGACGGACTGGCCATCATCCGAAACTGCTGCAAGCGTTATTGACAGCAGAGGATTCGACACAAGAGCTAGCTCAAACGACCAAACAAATAGCCAACCAAACAGTTGCAGCCAATTGGGCAGATGTCAAATGATAGCCAGAAAAAGGGAGGTTTTTCAGGGTTTTCGTGGTCGTGCCTGGTGCCCATTCCCGGCATGGTCAACTTTCAAGAAATATCCTCGGCTGGAACCGAACACTGGCCAGGAAAAGGACTTCAGTTGACAGTCCTACCAATGCAAAACATTTTTAACTATAGTTTTAATCTTAATTAAAAAACGTCCTCCCAGATTGGCATCCATCCACCCAATCCTGGGTCCAACCTCCGGCTCTGATCCTTCATGCCTTGGCCCGGCCAGTATTGATTAAAAATCACCCTGCGCCCTTGGGTCCATACGTAACATTCATTGGTGAGATCGGCGGCGGGTTTTGTCGGCTGCAGGCCGTTTCCTTTCTGTGCCCCGTCGCCAGGGAAGAATCACATTCGGCCTTATCTGCCACCCTGCGGAACCGTTTTCCGCCGGGGGCTCGTGGTGGCATGCAAGGAGGAATGAAACATGGTTACCAACTGGATGACTCGAATGCGGGGCTTGGGTGTGCTTGCAGTCGCAGGCTGCCTGGGTTGGGTAGGTCTGGGGTCCGTAGCTGCTCAAGGGCCTGGTATGGGCATGCAAAAACTGTCTCTTATACACATCTCCGAGCCCACGAGACGCTACGCTATCT